>JAIDXA010000001.1 GCA_029058705.1 Paramuribaculum sp.
CCATAAAAGACCTCAATAAACCCACAAGAATGATTTATAACATTTTTTTCGTAGTAAATTTAAACAGTTTCTTAGACCCGTTCCGCCCATATCTGTTGACGCTGAGGCAGCATCACTCCGGTGTTTTTTGCTGAAGATCAAGACAAAAAGCGCCGGAGTGATACGATCCTTAATATTTTGGAGGGAGGAGTCTGTCTATTCGGAGACATTGAGAGTTTCCAATATTGACTTCTGCGGATTACCGTCGGGGGTGAGGAAGCGGTTGTTCTTGACGGTCAGTCCGTTGACTGAAAATGCTGAGATGGTTACCGGCGACGGGGAGATGAATGTGTTGTCGATGATCCGTATGTTGCTGTGGACCATTTCTGAAGACGGTATGGCTTCCGGTGATATCGAGATGGCAGGTGTGGAACAGTCAATGAACCGGTTGCGTGCTATAAGAACGTCTGTGACTGGGCCGGATTCGAACCATGAACGTGCATCGTCGGCGATCAGGATGGCGGGCAGCGGGCATTTGATGAATTCATTGTCGGTTATGCGTACGGGGCGGTGGGTTGTCATGAGTATTCCCCGTGTGGGCAGGTATGCGAAGCGGCAGTTTGTGACTTCTACTTCGGGACACCATGACAGGTTTTCAACGACAAGGCCTTCCAACGCCGCGGCGTCTGTCTGCGGCTGGCCTACGGGAGTCAGGGGAGAGATGGTTATTTCGGTTGTGTAGGGGTCGGTCATGCGGGCGTCGGAAACGGTTGCCTTATAGGCGTGTAGGAGTGTCATGGGGTCGGTTATGGCGATTGTGTCGCCGGGCGTGAAGCCGAGGAATCCGAATGTCTGCGGATGCATGTAGCGGAGTGTCAGCCGGTTGTTGTCGATTCCGGTTATCTTCATGTGGGTTCCGTGGACGTTGATTCCGTCATCCTGAGATCCCGAGAAATTGCAATGGTCGATTTTTAGTTTTCCTCTGCAGCCGGAAAAGTGGAAGAAGTCGGCAAAGCCGGCGTTGGTGCGTCCGGAGCCTTCGATCGGTGAGCAATCGACGTTTGAGAATGTCAAGTCGGTCGAGAACTGTGACAGAAGACCGAAGTTTCCCAGATAGGCATATTTGATGTTTTCGAGTTTCACGCCAACGCTCCGGTTGATGAAGCCGGGGAGTTCGTTGCGCAGGGAGTGGCGTATCTGGTATGTGTCGCCGGGGCGGCAGTCGGGAGCTTTGTCGAAGGAGAAACGGAGGATTCCCGGGCCGGTTTCCCTGATGTCTGTGGCGGCTTCGAAGGGATGGGCGCACCGCGTGGTCGTTTCTTTGTCGGGCTGATGGATCTGTGCTATGCCTCCGGTGAATTCCCAGCCTTCGCCGAGCCAATAGAGTTTTCCGTTGCGAATTTCATAGCGGGATTTGGGGTGAACCTGTGCGGTGAATGTTGTGTCGGTTCTGGATGTGACGGTCATTTCTGTTACCGTAGGGTCTGCGGCATCTATTGTCAGTCCTTTGATGGTCACGTTGGTGCATGAGTCGATTGTCCATAGTGTCATTTCGCCATGGCTGAGCAGTGTGGCCTGTGAGTTTCCGTCGATTGTGATGTCTTTGAGCCCGTGAAGAAACAGGCCGATGTGTTTGATGTCGTCGGGGTGTTCGTATTCCGCAGCTGTGTTGCTGCATCTGAAATGGCGGGGAGTCGCTTTCCCGGTCGAGAAATTGTAGATTCCGGGCTCGAGTTTTATGACGACCGGCCCGCCGGCATCTGATGCTTTTCTGAGGGCTTTTGCCAGTGTGGATGTTGCGTCTCCTTTGGGGGGTCTGACGGTGATCGTTTTTGTTGCTGATGCGGACAGGACGATTCCTATGGATAATATTGCTGTTGTGATGGATCGGAATGATGTCATTATTTAATGGTGTTAGAATGTTTGGTTGCTTTTGTCAGGGCAGAGAGGGTATCGTGAAAACGAATCGAGAGCCTTCGCCTTCATAGGTTGTGTCGACGTAGATTTCTCCTTTCAGCTGGACCGCGATCATTTTGCAGATGCTTAAACCGAGTCCGTTGCCTTGGGTCATTGGAGACAGCTTTTCGAATCGTTCGAATATAAGGTGTTCTTTCCCGATGGGAACTCCTATTCCAGAGTCGGTTACGGTGAAGGTTGTCGTGCCATTTTCGACGTCGACATGACAGGCGAGCTCAACGAAGCCTTTGTCGGTGAACTTCAGTCCGTTTGTCAGGAGGTTTACAAGGACTTGCTCAACTCTCCTGGCGTCAGTGTATATTACGTGTGTCGGTTCGTTTTCATTGGCCCACCGTAGGTCTACGCCTGGTTTTGTGTAGAGTCTGGCACTTTCGAGGGCTGCCATGCAGATTGTGTTGAGCGGAACGGTGGCGCGTTGGACTATCAGAGTTCCGCTTTCGAGGTTGTTGACCTCGAGAACGTCGTTGATCAGGGTTCGGAGAAGGTCGGCGCTTACTTCAATGGTGCGTGCGAAGCGGTCGAGGTACTGGCGTTTTTCGCTGCTGACATTGTCGACGATGAGATGGGCGCATTCGACAATCGCGTTCAGGGGAGTTGTAACTTCATGGGTCATGTTTGATATGAAGTCGCTTTTGTGCCGGTTGGCTTTCCGGGCTTCGTCGCGGGTTTCGATCAGCGAGGCCTGAATCCGTCGGAGGTTGTCGCGTTCGGCAGACAGCATGTCGTTTGCCTGCTGTGCTTTCTTGGAAAGTTTGTTTGCGCGCCGATATAGGGTTATGAAGAAAATGACTGTTCCGGCGAGGATGATGCTGATGACTGCGAATGACATGTAGAGTGTGGAGTCGGAAACTGTTGTTTCCGAGTCGTTTTCGTCGATTTCTAAGTCAGCGCCTGATATGGTTTTGGGAAGCCCGAGCAGGGCGCTCAGTTCTTTTCCGCGGGCAAGGGTCCGTTCGCGCAGCGTTTCTTCAAGGGCTTTTGTGTACATTATGCCGTAGCGGGCGAGCGTTTTATTGTCGTTTATCGCGCTTGCAGCCTGGACAATAAGACGCAGAAGCCGTCGGCGGGTTCCGTTTTGCCGTTCGGATTCGAGGCTTCTGACAAGCAGTGGGATGGCTTCGGAATAGCGGTGCTTGGCAAGAAGATAGTAGCCTTCGGCGCTTGGCCGGTTTATGATGTCGTAGGCAACTTCCTGGTCGCGTTTGGAAATCTCGGTGATTTTGTTGTGTATGTCGTCGACTTCGTCGTCGGAGAGAGCGGAAAAGTTTGACAGCATGCGGCGGTAGACGGTGTAGCGGTGTTTGTCGTAGTTTCGGTAGAGGCGTCCCTGCTCCATGTTGTCGAGGTCGAGTCGGTCTATTACATCAAGGAGCTGTCTGTCAGCGGCAACGGCGCGACTTGGCTGTTCGTTGAATGTATATGACATTGCCGCGTCGATGTAGAATTTGTTTTCAAGTCCGGTAAGGCGGAATGGCATCCGGTGGATGAGCTGGTCGAGCTGGGTCAGATAGTCGGCGAGCATTTCGTTTGGCATGGTGGCGTCCATGTATATGCACAGGGCCGATAGCAGAACGATGCGTTCGTATATTGTCGAATCGTGGTCGGATGTTGATTTGTAGCGTTTCATGAGTTCATAGATGTTGCGGTGGCGTTCGGCCTCGGTGGCATATCTGGCTTTTCCGGAAGTTGCGCAGATGTACATGAAACAGATTGTGGCGGATTTTTCCGGCGAATCGGGCAGCTTTTCAATGCTTTTCAGATAGCCGCTCACGCGGGCGGTGTCGCGCGAGCTGTTGAATGACGTCAGGCGGCGGAACATGTCCATGGCGGCTGAATGGTTTGATGATTCCAGTGCCGCCTCAAGGACTCGTTCGCCAGTCTGGGTCACGCTGTCGGCAGGTGCGAGATCGAAGATGTCATACAGGATTTTCAGACGTGTTCCGTTGGATTTGACTGTCGGCAGGACTTTGTAGAGGCTGTCGGTCAGTTCGACACGTCTTTCAGGCGGCAAAGATGAATGTGCCGGGATGGTGATCGCCAGTATGAGAATTGCTGACAGAAGAAAACGAACCATAGATAAATGATCGGCTGTTGTTGACGGAAGTATGGGAAGCAGTCCATTGGTTGGACTTTGTTTCCAAAGAAACAAAGGTAGCAAATAATCTTCGAAACCCAAATAAAACAGCCGGTTTTATTGGATGTGGCCGATTAGCCGGCTGCGAAGCTTGCGGAAACAGAGTCTATTTGCTATCTTTGCAACTATCAATCATTCAACCTCACTCTATAATTCATGAAAATTACTTCAAAGGGTTCATTTGTGTTGCCTGTTTCCGCGCTTGTGGCTGCCGGCAACTGCGGTAATGCGGCTGCGGCAACGGAAAAGAATATTCCGGACGCGGACAATCGTCTTAACATTGTCTATATAATGACGGATGACCATACGTCGCAGGCTATGAGTTGTTATGACAAGCGTTATATAGATACGCCAAATCTTGACCGTATAGCTGAAAACGGTGTGAGGTTTACCAACAGTTTTGTGGCAAATTCCCTTTCGGGGCCGAGCCGGGCGTGTATGCTGACCGGCAAACACAGCCATAAGAACGGATTCACAGACAATACGACCTGTGTGTTTGATGCATCGCAGCCTACGTTTCCGCGATATCTGAAAGATTCGGGTTATGAGACGGCCTTGTTCGGCAAATGGCATCTCGAGAGTCTGCCGCAGGGATTCAGCCGCTGGGAGATAGTTCCCGGCCAGGGAGACTACTACAACCCGCGCTTTATCGAAATGACGGGCGACACTATAGTCAGGCACGGCTATCTTACCCATCTGATTACGGACCGTTCGATAGACTGGCTTGAAAATGAACGAGACAAGGAGAAGCCGTTCTGTCTGCTGATCCATCATAAGGCGATCCACCGCAACTGGATGGCCGATACGGCGGATCTTGAGCTGTTTGAGGATAAACAGTTTCCGTTGCCCGGGAATTTCTATGACAATTACGAGGGACGCCGTGCAGCCAAAGAGCAGGAAATGAGCATAGGAAGCGCCCATGATATGGATGTCATCTATGATCTGAAGATGTATCGTCCGGAGGAGGAGAGCCGCCTGAAGTCGACATATGAGGATTTTGTCGGCCGCATGGATCCGGAGCAGAAAGCCCGCTGGGATGAGTTTTATAATCCGATAATAGAGAAGTACTACAATGATAAACTGACCGGCAAGGAATTGGCCGAATGGAAGTTCCAGCGTTATATGAAAGATTACCTCAAGGTTGTCAAGAGTCTCGATGATAATGTGGGTCGAGTGATTGATTATCTTGAAAAGAAGGATCTGTTGAAAAATACGCTCGTGGTCTACACGTCAGACCAGGGTTTCTATATGGGTGAGCACGGATGGTTTGACAAGCGCTTTATGTATGAGGAGTCGTTCCGGACTCCGCTTGTGATGATGCTTCCTGACGGATTCGACCGGCGCGGTGATATTTCCGAGATGGTTCAGAATATAGATTACGCTCCGACTTTTCTTGAAGCTGCCGGTGTCGAAGTTCCGGATGATATCCAGGGAGTCTCGATGATGCCTCTTCTCCGGGGCGAGCATCCGTCAGACTGGCGCGAGACGCTGTATTATCATTTTTATGAATTCCCGGCCGAGCATATGGTAAAACGTCACTATGGCGTCCGCGACGGGCGTTATAAGCTGATTCATTTCTATAATGACATTGATCAGTGGGAATTATATGATCTGGAGACTGACCCGACCGAGATGAAGAATATTTTCGGAGATCCGGGAACGGAAGCGATCACGCGTTCCATGATGAAAAAACTCAAACAGGCACAGGAGCAGTATGACGATCCGATCCGTTATGCTTATCCCGTAAAGGATTGACAAGGATTGCCGGCTATCTGTCTAAATCAGAAAACTATGAAGCGGAATTTCATTGCGGTGTTTTTTGCAGTTGCAGGTATGGTATGCCATGCCGGCGACTATTTTGTCAAGGAAGTCGTGTTTCCTGCCGGAGCAGACTCGGCGGCCAGGGTTGATATGGCGTCGAGGGTTGTTCCCACACCGCGCCAGATGGCGTGGCAGGAACTTGAGCTGACCGCGTTTCTTCATTTCGGGATCAATACATTCACAGACCGCGAATGGGGCGACGGACAGGAGGATCCGGCTACGTTCAATCCTGTTATGGCTGATTGCGACCAGTGGGTGAGGACTCTTGGCGATGCCGGATTCAAAATGGTCATACTGACAGCCAAACACCATGACGGGTTCTGTCTGTGGCCGACGTCGACGACTGCGCACAGCGTCGCTTCATCGCCGTGGAGCGATGGGCGGGGAGATGTTGTCAGAGACCTGCGGGAGGCATGCGACCGTTACGGCATGAAGCTCGGTCTCTATCTGTCGCCTTGGGACAGAAATGCGGAATGTTACGGTGATTCAGAACGCTATAATTCGATGTTTGTCGCGCAGCTCACCGAACTTCTTTCCAACTACGGCAAGATCGATGAGGTCTGGTTTGACGGCGCATGCGGAGAGGGACCCAACGGCAAGAAGCAGGAATATGACTGGGCGCGTTTCAAGAGTGTCATAGAGAAACTGCAACCGGATGCCGTCACTGCTATAATGGGCGATGATGTGCGCTGGGTCGGGAATGAGAACGGGACCGGTCGTCTGACCGAATGGAGCGTGACTCCGAAAATGCCTGGAATCCTGCCGGGCGCGGAGGAATATAATTCCCGTCTGGGACTGAATGATATGGGTGGCGATCTGGGAAGCCGTGGGTTGCTATGCAAGGCCGATGGTGTCAGATGGTGGCCGTCGGAGGTTGATGTTAGCATTCGTCCGGGCTGGTTTTACCATGATCGCGAGAAGCCGAAGTCATTGCGCAGGCTTGCAGAGATATATTTGAATTCAGTAGGGCGTAATTCTGTGTTGTTGCTGAATGTTCCCCCTGACCGGAACGGACTTATCGCGTCGTCTGATTCGACACGTCTTATCGAGTTGCGCCACTGGCTTGACTCTAATTTCGGAACGAGCCTTCTGGGCGATGTCGATCTTGACAAGTGTCGCGGAACGCTGAAAACGCCGGGTGAGATCAATTGCGTCGAACTGGGTGAGGATATTTCAAAAGGACAGCAGATAGAGTCGTTTGATGTAGAGGTGCTGACTCCCGACGGATGGCATAAGGCTGCCCGGGGAACAACCGTCGGCTATAAACGGATTCTTACATTCGCACCAGTCGAGGCGTCGGAGGTGAGGATCGTCGTGACTGGGTCGCGAGGCAATGTGACCCTCAGGTCTATGGGTGCATATCGTATAGAACTGCCGGAGTCTGAAGCAGATAATGCGGTTTTGTGTCTTTTCCCAGGCAGCGAAATGAAACCGGTGAGAGTCAACGGCTCGGAAGCGGAATGCCGGGGTCTCGAAAAGGCTTTCGACGGCGATGCATCCACGTCATGGACTTCAGGCCAGTCTGTTTCAGGCCATGAGATCGAGGTCGATATGGGGTGCGAGATCCATGTTGACGGTTTTGTCTACACACCCGGTGACGGCGGCGGATTTGACAACACTATATTTAAGTATGAATTCCAGCTTTCGCGCGATGGTGTTGCCTGGACAGATGCAGCTGCCGGTGAATTCGGCAATGTGGTCAATAATCCTATTCCGCAACATGTGTTTCTTGACAAGAGTGTTCCGGCACGTTATTTCCGGCTGCGGAGCAAAGCTACGGTCGATGGTTCGGACAGAATCACGATTGCTGAATTATCAATAATTGAAGGCGATGGATCTGATTAAGGTTGAAGAAACCGAGTCGACAAATTCGCTTGCTGTCAGACTGCTGTCGGAATACAGCGCGCCGTTTGGCGTCATGGCATACCGCCAGACGGCCGGCCGCGGGCAGCGTGGCAACAGCTGGGAGTCGGCTCCGGGAGCCAATGTGACGATGTCGGTTGTCTGTTGTCCGGATACGGTTCGGGCAGCCGACCAGTTCATAATTTCCCAGGCGATCTCTGTCAGCATAGTGGATGTGTTGTGTCATTATTTACCGGACCATGTCGCGGATATCGCTGTCAAATGGCCAAACGACATTTATGTCGGCGATAATAAGATCTGCGGCATTTTGATCGAGAATTCGCTCAATGGCAATTCTATAGTGAGAAGCGTCGTTGGAGTCGGGTTGAATGTGAACCAGACTGAATTTGTCAGTGATGCGCCTAATCCGGTTTCCATGAAGCAGCTGTCGGGTTGCGGTTTCAATGTCGATGATGTAGCCGGACGGATTGGCGAGACTTTTCTGCGTGTTTTTGATTCGGCAAGGAGTTCCGATGGATCTGCAAAACTGAGAGACCGCTATTTTTCGATGTTGTGGCGGTCGGATGGGTACTATCCTTATGTTGAAACGGCCACCGGCCACCGTTTTGAGGCGATGATCAGCGATATTGGCCGGTCGGGTCTTCTCACGCTGACAGAGCGCGACGGCCGCAGCCGCACGTATGCATTCAAAGAGGTGCAGGCCTGTCTCGGAGACTGACCAACGATTCTGTCAGAGTAGATGGATATCTGACAGTTCGCATATGCTGCGCTGTTCTTCGGGCCATATCGACGCCTGGACTTCACCTATGTGGGCTTTCTGGAGCAGAAACATGCAAAGGCGGCTTTGTCCGATTCCGCCTCCGATCGACGGGGGCAGTTCGCCGGCAAGAAGCCGTGAGTGGAACGGGAGTTCGGCCCTGTTTTCACATGAACAGGCTGCGAGCTGGCGGTCAAGTGCTTCAGGACTGACCCTGATTCCCATTGACGATAGTTCGACGGCGCGCTCGAGAATGTTGTCCCATACGAGTATATCACCGTTAAGGCCGTAGAAACCGTCGCTGTTGATCGTGCTCCAGTCGTCGTAGTCAGGTGCGCGTCCGTCATGCGGCTCACCATCGCTCAGCGGGGCTCCGATTCCGATGAGGAAAACAGCTCCGCACTCTTTTGCCGCCGCGTCCTCGCGTTCGCGTGGAGTCAGGCCGGGATAGCGCTGGAGGAGTTCCTCGGAGTGGATGAATGTTATTTCTTCGGGAAGCCGGGGTGTGATGTGGGGGAAATTCCGATAGACTTCGAGTTCGGTCTGTCGGATTGCGTTATAGATTTTTTCGACAGTCGTTTTCAAATAGTCGAGGTTGCGGTCAGTGGGGTTGATGGTCTGTTCCCAGTCCCATTGGTCAACATAGAGTGAATGCAGGTTGTCAAGGTCTTCGTCGGCGCGGATGGCGTTCATGTCTGTGTAGAGCCCGAATCCTGGAGCGATGTCATATGCTTCGAGTTTTGTGCGTTTCCATTTTGCAAGGGAGTGGACGACTTCGGCGTATCTGTCGTCAAGAGCGGCCACAGGGAACCTGACAGCCCGTTCATATCCGTTCAGGTCATCGTTGAGACCGGTTCCCGAAAGTACAAACAGCGGTGCCGTTACGCGGCGTAGGTTGAGCGAGGCGGCAAGCAGTGACTGAAAGTGGTCTTTTACAAGTTTTATTGCGATTTCGGTAGTTTCAGGCAGAAGTTTCAGCTTGTATTTTTTGGGGATGAGTAGCGGCATTGGCTTGATGGGTTTTAATGGGTTGAAAAAGGTCAGCAGACACGAATTATTTCACTGTCGGACAGATACCAGAGGTAGCCGCGTATGTCGGCATAGCCCATTGATCGCATGGCGTCGGTATAGTTTATGACCTGGTGGATATGTTCGTCAGTGCGGATGTCGCCTGATTTGTAGTCTATTATGTCGATGTGGCCGTCGGCAGTCCACACAATGCGGTCGGGGCGCAGTTTTCCGCCATTGGGAAAGAGGATCGGTCGCTCGCAGAGAATGCGCCGTGTGTCTTCAAACCATTGCCGGAGTTCTGGACGGCTTATCTGTCTGCTGAGATAGCGGCTGACGGAATCAGCTTCCTCGCGTGGTAGTTTGCCGGAATGGATGCAACGTCTGATGGCGTCGGGAAGAGAATCGATAGTCGAGATGTGGGCAAGTACGTCGTGGATGATTATTCCGCGATCCCGTGCTTTTTCGAAGTCTGGAATGTCGTCGATGCGTGTGTGAAGCCACAGATCGTCGCGATCCGATGTCGAGTAGGGGGGCATGACGAATGAATCGACGGGATCGAGGGCTGTGGGAGGTTTCAGCCGTTTTTGAGGCGGACGGGTCGGGTTGCCGTAGGTTGAGCGGCTGACGTTGGCCGGCTGTTCTTCTGCCTGGAACGGTTTGTCGGAGACTGCATCTTCTTCTGTCTCTTGATCTGCGGACTCCATAAGGCAGGAAACGGCAATGGCGTGGCCGAGGGCGTTGCCGACAGGATAGCGTTCGGAGTCTTTTTCAGTGCGGTAGATGATTGACAGTTCTTCGGTTGCGCGCGTCAGGGCAACGTAGAGAATGTTCAGCTCGTCGAGAAGCAGGTCGGTGCATCGCTTGTTGTATTGTGGGGCGAACGCTGTCGAATCGAGAAGCTTTGACGGTCTCAGGGCAAGCAACGGGGGCACTACATCGTCGTCGATCATCGGAATTGTGGTTTTCTCGAACCATTCGTTGCCTTTGAAATCGACCATGTCGTAGGCGAGCCAAGGCACGTGTACACATGCAAATTCAAGGCCTTTGGATTTGTGGATTGTCATGACGCGGATTGCATTCTCATCGTCGGGGGCGCTGACCGTCGCTCGTGAGCCTGTAGCGTCCCACCAGTCGAGAAACGCGTTCAGATCGCCGCTCCTCGAGCTGCTCCAGTCGGTCACGAGGTCCTGGAACGCGGAGATATACATGCATTGCGATTCAAGTTCGTCGGTCAGCATCCGTTTTATTACGCGTTCGACCAGAGACGGAAGACTGAAACAAGCCATGCGTCCGAGATCTACCTTGATGTCGAATTCTTTGCCCGGATTCTCTATTGCCTCGACAAGTGCGCTGCATGGCGGCATGCCGCTGCTTCGGTTGTATTCGAACCGGTTGACCATCCTGCGGATCTCTTCGGCGTTGTTGCGGTGCGGGCGTTGTTCTGCCGGCGCAGTGCGGATGTCAGCAGCGGATGTGTCATTCTCCTCTTCAGTGGGGTTGTCAAGGGTGTTGAGGTAGCGGAGAATGCTGATGATCATTCTGACTGCCGGAGCGGAGGATATTTTCATCGCGTCATCGGAAATGACGCGTAAACCTTTGAAATCGGGGTCGGTCGCAGACAGATTTATGAGATGCGAAATGACTTTCGCTCCATGTGACAGTCTTCTGACAAGAATGCAGATGTCTTTGCCTTTGTAGCCGGCCAGCAGCTGCCGGCGGATGCTTTCGGTCATTATTCCGAGAGCGGTAGTGGCGAATGAGTCTATTTTTTGCGCGGTTACGGCTGTCGCTTCGATGAAGCCGTTATGGGATTTATGTTTTTTTGAGATCTGCTGGACCACATTGGAATAGACATCGTCAAGGTGAAGGTCGGCGGAAAGACGTGAAAAAATCGTGTTGTTGAAAGTGACTATGTGCGACGATGAACGCCAGTTGGTGTTTTCTCCTGGGGAATCGCCGCGGGTTGTGGCGTTGCCGGCAAATTGCCGGTCTACAGATGTGCGGAGCAGAGTGGGGTCGGATGAGCGGAATCTGTAGATGCATTGTTTTTCATCGCCTATTATCAGGCTGTCGGCATCGGTTGCCTGCCCTTCCCTGACAAGCGGACGAAGAATATCCCACTGCATCTTGGATGTGTCCTGGAACTCGTCGATAAGGAAATGGTTGAGCCAGAC
>JAIDXA010000010.1 GCA_029058705.1 Paramuribaculum sp.
TTAAAGCTGCACTGATCGGGGTCCCGCTGCCTCTGTGTTCCTGCGGTGTGCTGCCTACCGCCGTGTCTCTTCGTCGCAACGGAGCTTCCCGGGGCGCTTCAACGTCATTTCTCATTGCCACTCCCCAGACCGGCCTTGACTCTATTGCAGCCACTTATTCGCTACTGGGACTCGCATTTGCCATTATCAGACCATTGGCCGCATTAGTCACAGCATTCATAGGTGGAATGCTTGTTAACCAGCATGACAAGGCATGTGGCATCAATCCGGATGCAGAGGTTGACACAATCGATGCCCCATCGGCTGACAGCTTCTTGGGCAAAATCAAGGATGCTATGCGATACGGATTTGTCGACATGGTTCAAAACATAGGTAAATGGCTTATAATCGGACTTGTGATTGCTGCTGCCATTACGGTGTTCGTCCCCGACGGATTTTTCACCATGTTTGCTGACTACCCCATACTCTCAATGATCGCGGTTGTCGTAATAGCGATTCCCATGTATGTATGCTCGACAGGATCAATACCTATCGCACTGTCATTAATGCTTAAAGGACTTAGCCCAGGTGCCGCGTTCGTTCTCCTCATGGCCGGACCCGCTGCCAACTTCGCTTCAATCATCATTGTAAGCAAGTCGTTGGGGCGTAGAACTGCCGTCATATATCTCGGGACCATTATTATAGGAGCGATACTGATAGGAATAGGCATAGACTATCCTATGCCACGCGGCTGGTTTCCTGTCCCGCTGACCGCACAACACACAAACTGCCATCTTAATGTAGGGCTGTTTACCGGCTTCTGCTCTTTAACACTAATCTTATTACTGATAAATGCGTTAATAAAAAGATATTCATCAAACAAAACTACGAAAATGGAACAATCTCAGACCACCGTCATCGTCAAAGGCATGACCTGCGGCCACTGCAAAGCTATGGTAGAAAAGAATCTATCGAAACTTCCCGGAGTCGAAAGCGTAACTGTTGATCTCGCATCTGGTGAGACAATGATCAAAGGCAACGCGGACATGGATTCGATACGGGAGGTAATCGAAGATCTCGGTTTCTCTCTCGATTCAACCGAAACTGTCTAAGAATCTTTTTTAATAAACACCGGAGCCGCCCTGATTTCAGGACGGCTCCGGCGTTACAATATACATCTCTCTGACAGGGTCAGAGAAGACTCGACTTGATCGTGTCGACGATATAGCGGACTTGTTCGTCCGTCACCCAC
>JAIDXA010000100.1 GCA_029058705.1 Paramuribaculum sp.
TTGAGAATATTTCATCGTAACCGGTAAGCAGTTGCGCAATCCCATTTTCAGAAGAAACATTCCTGGCAACAGATTCAACCAGACCGGGGTTCAACATATAATTAATGACCAGCATTTTATCATTTTTATCCACACCGATATTGGTAAGGACTATCCCCGGGGCTATATTTTGCGGTAAAACGATGTGGTCATGTAACGAATCCACCACTTGTGCGAAGCGATTAATGCTATTGTTTCGAGCCGAAATCAACGGCGAAGTCAGGAAGACATATCCTATAAGCAAAATGTATTTAAAGCTGTTGCGCATAGTGATAAACATAGTTAAAACGTGGTCAGATCAATCGTCTCCGCAAAGATATGGTTTAATATGCAAAACACCATGGTGTGTTCATTATATTTTTGTCTAAAAAATTGTATTGCTGTAATATCAAGAAATACATGCAATTAAAAAAGGCCATAATGATGCCGCTTTCCTCAGCATCATTATGGCCTTTTTTTTTATTGCGTGAAAAAGACGCTTATTGCGTTACGTATTGGATTTTGTTTTTCGAATTTTTAATTACACTATATATGCCGTTGTAATCTGCGCTATTGTAAGGCATTGTGATATAGACCGACTTGTTGTTTGAATCCTTCTCAGACATAACAATCTGATCCGGGACTCCATTGCTATACTTAACGAACACCATTAATTCAAAGCCATCAGAAATGACACTGTAAACGTCCCTTAAATCTTCATCATATGGAAATGTCGGGTAGTATGTCAGTTTGGGATTTCCAGCCTCCGGATCTGTACTGAAACCGAACGGCAATCGACCTCGACGTTGAGGATTCTTCACCGTCACCAACAAACAGAACTTACCGCTGAAGGCATCCTTATCTACTAAAATGCTTCCTTTGAGATTCGAATACTTTTTGCTGTCGCCTTCATAACAGTCGCAAGTGAAATCATATCTTTCCTGGGCGGCAGATAGCACCCAGCAAAAAAACATGCTACACAAACAGATAAATCTACACATGTGATCGCGAAATTTTACGGACGACATTCAATACACTTCCAATGCCAATGGTCATACGATTTTGTATCCTTACAATAGGGGCACTTCGTATATGCCGGTATTTTACTTGAACCCGTTTTGTGTGTCGGCAAGGACAGATCCACACACGACGGATCAATGCCCGAACCACCACATCTGTGGCATGAACCGGAACGACTGCGGGATTCCCGTCTGATCTCTCTGTCAAGACTTCTGTCATTTGAAACAGCCACTGCGTTTGACCAGCTGTCAGCATAACGTCCGCCATCCTCGCCCGCGTTAGTATAGGTATTAATCATTTGCACAGTCATCCCTGCATAAGTAGATGTCAGATGCTCCTCCATACGTTGCAGATCCGCAGAAATAAGAATGCCTTGAAGCATAGCCATAGGAGGTCCGGAAAAACCAGACGGATAGTAGGCTGCCGAGCCATCCCGGTTTGTCTGACCTTGATACATCTTGCCGTACATTGGATGAATTATATATCCATCCCCAATTGTCAGGCTTATCACGGCTCCACCGCCGCTGACCAAACCGGCCTGAGGGCTGTAGGTGCTGATTTGTCCGAAACTGAAGGTTCTGTCTGCCATAGCATTCATAGCTGCAAACAGACAAACTAAGTACATAAGAATCTTTTTCATAAAAACATGGCAACAATTATGTGTTTGACTTCAAATATGCATGATAGCCTCTTATGGCTGGCAACAAGCCGATTGTCTTTAGTATTTGACTTGAATATCCTCATACTCAGACTTTGGTATGTTTATGCCCTGCTTGCGTGCCTTTTGCCTGATTCGTTTCATCTCACTCTGGGCCTCGCGCAATGATTTTTTCATTTGAGTGTAGTTGGACGAGCTCATTCCCTGCCCTGCGCTACCTCCAACATCCTTACCTCCTTTTTTTGCTTTGGAGCCTAAATTTGTGAGTGAATTATAATGTCGTTCAGCCAAACCGGCCCACTTGCTATACCGGGTCGGCAAATCACCTGAAACCGTTGTTTCCGAATCGCCTGACGCTGCGTTTCCCGACAAATAATCTTGTGCCGCTTCAATAGACTCCGCAGCACCTATCATGCTTTCTCCGACTGAATTTAGAGCAGAAGCCAGTTCATTTCTTCTGCGTTGCGTGTCTGCCTTCAGATCTTTACCGTAGTTTAGTGCCTCAGACATATCCATTTCTGTGCTGCCAACCCATTTTCCCCATAGACCAGTGTTATTACCATCAAGTAAGTGGCCCTTTCTATAAAAACCGGTATACTTGTTGGGAAGAATCTCTTTGCCTTTCATATCCACTATGCCCCAAAGGGCTTCATCTCCGACTACTTTAAGAGTGAAAATGTCAAACTTCCCGTTGCCTTTGCTCCCCAAAGATAAAAAGATATATTTATCCAAGGGGAATAAACTATGGATAGTCGGCTTGTCTGCGTCAACTACTATAGCGCTGAATAGCCCGAGGATATTATTGTCCCTGGATTTTATCAAATCTCCCCATTTTTGAAACAGATCACTTGATGTTGTACTTGACAACTCACCTACGAGCAGCAATCCAAAGTTATTCCCATTCGGAATATTGCAGATGTAACCGGAAAGTGGCGGAACCATCACTTTCCCATCCAGTCCCACTATACCTCGTTTGTTTTCATCGTCTTTGACAAAGTAACAACAGAAAGGCTTTCCCTTGATATTGCACATTACTGCAACCTGAGCGTAAGTGTCGATCAATTCGCGTTCTATAGCGTTGAGATCAGTTGTGCGTTCTGAAAGCACGATAGTCTTTAAAAAGTTTCCCTCTTGAAACGATCCGGCATTCAACAGAGCCTCCAACTGGGATACTTTCTTGAACATCTTCTCGATATCTTTTGCACTACGCTGTTGGCAAAAAACAGCTATTGTTGGAAACAGGACGGTTAAAATCGACAATAGTATTTTTCCCATTTTACAATATGTTTAATGATGTATAGGATCTAATATTTGCAACCGACAATTTCACCGGTCAGCAACCACGGGACTCGTTGGGATATTTGGGAAATGATTTACCCTTGGACTCCCATTTTTTCCTGAGCTTTTCCATTTTTTTCTGAATCTGTCTGACCTGACTGCACGACATCACCTGATTGCCGGCAAAATGGCTTGCAAGCTGACTGTCATACTTCGCGTAGGTACTCTTGTCTGTGTTATATGCCTGTTGTTCGCTAAGGCTGAATCCGTTGCTGCTATTGCTGCTGTCATTCCCATGCGAACTACCGCTGGCGCTGGCGGAATATGAACTGCTGCCGCTTGATTCATAATACTGGCTCATTGCCTGATTGGCAGTTCCTATAACTGCGCCTGCCGCTTCAAGACCCAACAGAATATTGTCCATGTTTGGCTTCCGCCCATTGAAGTTAACTCCGATTGAGAATGCGAACTGATTTTTGAAATGATTGTGGGATGTGTTAAGAAACACCGGATTTTCCCAATGAAAACTAAGGCTTAAAGCGCGGTGTTTGTATGTCACCATCGGACTTAGACCGACATAGTAGTCTGCATCGAAATCCGCGCCGAAATAAGGGCCTACGGCAAACTCAAACTGATTGTCTCCACGGAGTTTAATCTTATATCCGAAGCGCACCGGAATCGATAGCATATCCCGGTGTCCATATTTTTCACCACAATTTATCTCATACCACCGGAAGGTCTCCCCAGTATAAGGATCGGTCTCGCTCATTTTTCTCCCGTAGACATAAGGCGACTCCCTGAAGTTCAGTCCTGTCTCTAAGAAAAATTTCTCTCTTAACGAAAACTGGATATCCATACCAGCCCAAAACGTGTAGCTTCCGTTGGTAGGAACATCGCCTGGCTTGTTGAATTCGAGCACTCCATCATACCCGTATAGATTATCTCTTTTAAATCCCTTGGCATACATACCGCCAACATAAAAACGCCAGTTTGTGCTGGCTTCAGATGGCAACGCAATTGCCCCGCAGGCCAATGCAATTGCAATTACTTTTTTATTCAAGCGATTGAATTATTAAAATTTACCAAATTTAACCATTAAACACTAAAATACCCCCCCCCCCATCGTTAAATTGTGTTAACGCCGCCAGCAATCTCTCTTTTCACCCATCAGAACTGCACAGTCACCGACTGTCGTTCCAAACTCATTCACGATTTCGTGATTCTTTTAAAGTAAGCAGAAACTTTAGGACCAAACAGTCCGCCCAAGCCCCCGGCAAGCCCGATAACCAGATAATATCGCCATCCTGACATTTCATGACGGCCGGTAAGAATGTTCACAAGGAATACCATTGCAAACGTGAAAGCAGAAACGATTAAAAATGCTACGAATGTGGATATTAACTTTTTCATGTTCAAATTTATGAACTTTTCATAAAAAATCATCGTTAAATTTACAAAAACATTCTTAAGAAGCGTTACCCCCCCCCACAGCATAATACAAACCGCCCCCGAGATCAGTCCTCAGCTCTGACGGGGACGGCACTTATAACTAGCAATCTAATAGCATGTCCATCCCGAATCATATACTCTTCGAAATATAGGCTGCTACCGATTGCGAATCCTCGCAACCGACAACATACTTTCGTCCGTCTTTCATCAGCAGCAGAAAACAATCCGCCGGATTCCCGTAATAGGCAAAATAAGTTCCAATCCCGCGATCTGTAAACCAACCCCAGTAGCCGAAAAAACCACTGCTGCCAATAAACCGCTGATTCTGCAACAAAGGAGCCGGAGTAAACGGAACCGCAGATTCTATCAATGACATAGGAATAACCTTGTTTCTTAGCCGCCGCTTTATGACAACAGCTTCTTCATCTACCACTACCGCGACTGGAGCATAATAACACATCGCAATCATCATGAGCGCCATAATCAGCCCCAAAGTGATTAACATAGCCTTGTTACCACTGCCGAATAACATACACACACCCCATATGTCCAGTGCAATAAAGGAAATAAACAACGATTCTTTGCCTATCTTTACTCTTCTTTCCATATCAAATCGTTTTGTCTCAATCAACCCTGTGCTATTTCAAAAAATTCATCCTGATTCCTGACCATTGCAACAAACATTAGAACTATCGTGTATGATATAGGGAATATATACCACCATTCATTTGTTGGCGACATCGCCGAGATAATCAAAAAATAGATCGTAAAACAGCCATTGATATTCGACAGCCAATAGTTTACAACAATACTATTCGGTTTTTTAATCCATAGCCACAGTGAATACCCGATAAAAAGAATTAAGGCAAGCGATCCGCATACAGCAGGAAGAAGCATCGTCATCGTATAGGGCATTACCATAAGACTGACGATGATGACAATCATAAGCGAATTCAAAACTTTGCTTGCAAAAAACGCATGCAGCCTGCGATGTCTGATACTCTGTTTCATAGCGTTCTAAAATACATCTGATTAAAAATTCCGAGGTTTCAATAATTGATATAATCCAGATAGATATATGTCTGCTTCGATTTACCACGGCCGTCTATCGTCGTGGTAGATTGCTTTACGACTCTATATGGCCATCCGTGGGCAAGATAGTCCGAGCTAAAATACGATTCATAGACACCTTCTTCTCTTACCTGCGAGTCAAATTCCTGACGGAATGATTGGGTTATGCTGTCACTGTTCATCGATTCGACAATACCACCGACCATATCTTTCAATACATCCCGGGGAATTATGTTGATGACATCCGTAGTAATACTATAGGTGTCATCCGACGGATCAAATCTGACGGTTGTGTAGGTGTCATTTTCATACACTGTCTCATTTGCGTCCACATGTGAATGGAATTCACCGATGCCATAGGTCAGACCGTGGCATAGAAACAGCAGTTTCAGCTCCTCAAGATAACCATCGACCAATTCATCTGAATCAACATCCTTTACCAGTTCAGACAAATCGAGACCAAAATCTTTCAGACCGGCAATTTCCGGAGTTCCCATCAATTCCTTCATCGCTTCTTTAAAAAGCGATTTGGCCTGTCGCTTGATCTTGCCGAGATTATTGAACTTTGTGATGGCACCGAGTTCATCCGTCTCGAAATTAATTGTGGTACCTATTATCCTTCTGCCTAATTTATCTACAAGCCGGTTCTGGAAATTGCCTATGCCAGAATCGCCGACCGAATCTCCCCTGAATTCCAGAAACGTGTAGTCCATCTTATATCCATTGGCAGTGGAATCTACAACGGTCAGTCTGACCTTTGTAGAAACACCTGATGTCTTGACCGTATCGGTCGGACTCAGCTGCCAGTTGCTTTCGTTGATCCAGTAAACAAGCGTATCATGCTTGTTGAACCACCCGATGACATTCACGGTTGAATCCTGCCGCCAGGAATCATCCTGCGGTGATGTCCTTCCATAGACACATATGCTTACACTAATTGCCGCAAAACAAACCAATACAATTAAAATATTTCTCATATCCGTATAGTTCTTTATGTACTAAACATACCTAAGAGAATGTTTGGATTTAAATCAAATTAAGACTGAGGTAATTTTTTGAACGGATTCCGCGAGTTGAAGAAGGAGCATAGCGGGCTATGCGACTGATGAGACTTGGCGGAATCCGCCAAAAAAGACCTCAGGATTATTTTGAAGTTTTTGCCGTTCATTCGTATTTCTGTTAACGCGGTTTAAATTCAAACACTCTCTAAGACTCAGGAAGATACTTATCCCTTATATCCATCCATCTTGGAATATTTAGACGAACACCATAAAAGCGTTGGTAACTCTCAATTACCTGTCTTTCCCAATTGTCGGCCAAATGCCGGGTATCGTGGTATCTGTAAATGGTTTCTTCTAAAGCTGAAAGAAAATCCTCAAGACATTCAAAAGGCATAAAATCAACTCTATCAGAATACCAGACAGCAGGCCGGATGTTGAAAATCACCCCCTTCTTATCCTGTACTTTCAAAGCCCATTTTGAAGATGTGCTGCAGATTTCCCAAATCTTCTTCAGCCAGCAATCTTCTATGGTAATTATACCATTTTCCATCTTATATTTGATAAGAAGATAGTGCGACTGAAGTTTGTAGGGTTTATCTATAATAAGTTGTATGAAACTTCTGAATGCTGCGACATCAAAGCCCGGACCGCCGTTGAACGACTTGATTTCCAACCAGTCATTTTTCAGATCGTCAGGATTAAGCCAAAAGTCGGGAGAAGACTGCTTCTGATTGTGAATATGCGGAATGTCATTTGCGTCCATCCACTTCGCGAGCCATTCTTCTATAACATTTCCAACTATATTGTTTTGCTCCACTGTAATTGCAAAATCTTTTAGTCTGGCACTGATTTCACCAATCGCGTTCTTAAAGCCAAAATCGTCGATCAGCTTCCTATAGACCACTTCTGCTCTACTTAGAGGGCCATCCTCATCATCAAACATAAAGAAAAACATTTTACAAATCCATTAAAAGTCTACTGCACACAGCCTTAATAACTGGCACAACTACAGTATTGCCTAATAAATCAAAGCCATTCTTTTCTGAAACATCAAACTTATATTCTTCGGGGTAACCGAATAATCTCAACCCCTCTCTAAGGGTCAGCCTTCTTAATCCCTGACCGTCCACCACAACCAGCTTCTGCATATCCATAGCTACCAAAGTAGGTGCAATATTATTAGGATCAAGAATTTTATTTATTTCAAAGCTAAGTTTACCAGTTACAATATTGTAGCCTTTTGGCAAAGACGTGTCTTGTTTTCGCTCAGTTACTGAATTTCCCGACTTGTCTGTAGTGGTTACTTTTCGTTTAGGGTGTTCGCTGACTAAGTAGCCTTTTTTCACAAGACCTTCCAGAAGTGGCTTTACTCTCTTTCCCTTATAAAAGCTGGCTATCATTTCTAAGGTCAAAGGCATTCCATCCATCCAGTCTATGCCGTAAATTTCGGCCCACTTTCTCTTTCTCCGTTCAGTCAGGATTAGGTTCAATAGTGTTTTTTCGTCTTTTGAAACCGCGCCTTTCAGTTCAATATCCCAGCTGTGAATATTATTCTTGCCGCCTCTCTTGTCTTTTATAGATTTGCCGTAAAGTTCAGGTATGCTGAACTTTGACAGAAGCAACTTAGTAAAAGGAGTGTCTAAGGTCATCAACCCAGTCTCCAATATTTCCCCTAAGTTTTTTTCCACAATGGGGAAACCGCTCAAATCTATCTGATTTTTAAAAGAGCCGACTATATAAATTCTTTTCCGCTCCTGCGGCACTCCAAAGAACTTTGAATTTAAAACCTCATAACTGACCTTGTAACCAATTGCTTCCAAATGCTGCAGGATTGTTTTCAAAGTTTTGCCTTTGTCGTGATTAACCAAGCCCTCTACATTTTCCAAGATGAATCCCTTAGGCTTCTTTGCCAAAAGAATCCTTTCAACATCAAAGAAAAGCGTTCCCCTGGTGTCGGCGAATCCCTTTCTGTTGCCCGCGGCGCTAAACGCCTGGCAAGGGAAACCGGCACACAACACATCAAAATCCGGAATAGATTCTGCCTCTATCTGCGTAATGTCACCATTTATCTTTTCATCAGGATGGTTTTGCTTTAACACATCAACGGCATAAGGCTTAATTTCCGAAGTAAAGACGCAAATAGGCTCATAGCCTGCTGCAACAGCTGCCAATTCCAAGCCTTTTCTTATGCCACCTATTCCTGCAAATAGGTCAATAAACTTTAACTTCATTATATTCCAAAGGGTATATTAGTCTGCAAAGTTACGAAAAATAAGCAGAACCTGGCGGGTTCTGCGTATTTTTCGCAACCATAGTCATCTTTGCCGGCGCACCCCTTTGACATTCTTTGAATATCTCACAGTAATCTGAATGACCCGGCCTCACTGTTCCAAAGACCAGAAGCATTCGTCGCTAAGTTTCTTTTTACCTTTGGATACAATGGCTTCGATATGATTCATGCCCGGCTGAAGTTTCACATCCGAAAATGTGCAGACATTGACATCGTCCGGTGCCGCAACCGAATGCATCTGTCCATTGACGATAAGAGTTACAGGTCCTGAATTGGAAAACACAAGTATTTCTGTGACCGGACGGACTCGTTTATCCGCGCGTCGTCCGGCGATATACACCATCGGATCCGGATTCCAGTTGGCACGATAAAAGTAATATGCGTCCTTTTTATCCTTTCGGTCGTGTGTGACAAGCCCCTTGTCATTGATTCCGACCCGGTCGCCTTCGGTACGGTGGGCAGCCCCGAAATCAAACATATTCCAGACGAAGCTACCCCATACATAAGGTCTGTCCTTTATAATGCGCCAGTTCTCTATGTGATATCTGAGCTGCCAGTTTTCAGGATGCCACCGGCCGGCAGGCGCAGGTTGGACAACTGTATCCTGCTGATGATAACAGCTTGCTCCGGCCCCGTATTCACTGATGCCGATGCGTATTTCCGGATGATTGCGGTGTGTTGCGTCAAGCCATGTCGCAAGTGTCGACGGTGTCGCCCCATACCACCCGTCATAGCGGTTCCATGCGATATTGTCGGTGATGAAGTTAAGCGCACCTTCCTGATTGCTTGCTGCAGTTGTCGGGCGAGTCGGATCTTCTTCATGGGCAAGGACATTGAGTTCTCCGACATATTCCACCGGATTGTCGCCATCTTCCTTTAGTTCGTTAAACAGCCCCCAGAACAGGATCGACGGATGATTGTAGTTCTGACGGATAAGTTCACGCAACTGATGGCGCCCGTTTTCCTTAAATGATTCCTGATCGACAAAACCCTTGTCGGCATATCCGCCTGGACCGACAAACGGAATTTCCGCCCAGACAACAACACCCTCTCTGTCAGTAAGCCCATACATGTAATCGGCCTGCTGATAATGGGCAAGCCGCATGGCATTAACTCCCATGTCAAGCATTATATCGACGTCTTCGCGATGATGTGCCGGCAAAAGAGCGCTTCCGAGACCTGCCCGTTCCTGATGACGGTTCACTCCTTTCAGTGACAGATGTCGCCCGTTAAGAAAAAAACCATTCTCGGGATCTGTATGGTAATAACGCACCCCAAGCGGCTGTCTGACAACATCCAACACCCGATCACCCTTAAGTAGCGACACATCAACGCTATACATGAATGGATCACGCCTGCCGTCCCACAGACGAGGATTGTCAATCACAAAATCAATGCTCTCAGGCTGTGCGGCAGCTCCAGGCTGGAGTATCAGTTCCTTATCTCTGCTCACGATCACACGCTTTCCATCAGACACCTCTACCCTCATGGTCAACCGCTCCGGAGTCATGTTGATTCCTGACAACCGGACATCTGCCGTAATCTCTGCCCGCTTTTCGGAAACCCTGTTCTGACGGAGATAGATGCCCGGAGAGCCATAATCGAGAAGCGACACACAGATCGAATCTGTAGTCAACAGATTGACGTCGCGATACAGACCGCCGTAGAAATTGAAGTCTCCGACAAGCGGCATAACATCAAGCTGCTCACCGTTATTCACGCGAAACAGCAATGTGTTCTCCCTGCCATAGACCACATAATCTGTTATTTCAAAAACAAAAGCCGAATATCCGCCGCGATGCTCCCCGACGTGACGTCCGTTGACAAACAGATTACACACCGAATTTGCCCCCTCGCTCTTGACATACAGGCGCTTTCCCTTATACTCTTCGCCGATCCGTATGATCTTAGTGTAGTTTCCTATTCCACGCTTGTAGTCGATTTTACCGGCCAACGCGTCCTGAGCATTCCACGTGTGCGGCAGATCGACGCGACGCGACGCAGACAGGCTCACCTCATGAGAGAAGCGGAATTGCCAGTCGTTGTTAAGCGAAACCACGGTCCGCGGGCTTTCGGACAGCGATGCGTGAGAACTCGGAGTCGCTGAAGCCAGCAGGCATAGGCCAAAGGCCATTCTTGCAAGTATTGATAATGACATAATGGGCAATTATTAAGTGTTTTGAACTGTTATCTGCAAAGATACGGAAAATACC
>JAIDXA010000101.1 GCA_029058705.1 Paramuribaculum sp.
CGTGCCGGCT
The DNA here is from genome assembly GCA_029058705.1 of Paramuribaculum sp. Classification (GTDB taxonomy): domain Bacteria; phylum Bacteroidota; class Bacteroidia; order Bacteroidales; family Muribaculaceae; genus Paramuribaculum. The sequence goes on from JAIDXA010000101.1 coordinate 11, forward strand.
TCGAGGTGCGCGAGGTGCATTACACCCATTATGGCCGTCTCTGTCCGATCGAGACTCCGGAAGGTCCGAATATCGGTTTGATTTCTTCGCTCTGTGTCTATGCGAAAATCAATGATCTCGGTTTTATCGAGACGCCCTATCGCAAGGTGACGGATTCGAAGGTGAATCTTGACAATAATGAAATCACTTACCTGACTGCGGAAATCGAGGAGGGTAAGGTTATCGCGCAGGGAAATGCTCCGCTCAATGATGACGGAACGTTTGTCCGCGACCGTGTGAAGGCCCGTCTGGATGCCGATTTCCCGATCGTGGCTCCCGATCAGGTTGAGCTGATGGACGTGTCTCCGACGCAGATCGCTTCAATCGCCGCTTCGCTTATCCCGTTCCTTGAGCATGACGACGCGAACCGTGCGCTTATGGGTTCGAACATGATGCGTCAGGCGGTTCCGTTGCTTCGCAGCGAGTCGCCGATTGTGGGGACCGGTCTTGAAGGCCAGCTTATCCGCGACAGCCGTACCCAGATAACAGCCGAGGGCGATGGAGTTGTCGAGTTTGTCGACGCTACGGTTATCCGTATCCGTTATGACCGCACTGAGGATGAGGAGTTTGTTGCTTTCGAGGATGCAGTCAAGGAGTACCGTATCCCGAAGTTCCGCAAGACGAACCAGAGCACGACTATCGACCTCCGTCCTATCTGCGAGAAGGGTCAGCGTGTGACTGCGGGCACTATCCTTACCGAAGGTTATTCGACAGAGAACGGCGAGCTCGCTCTGGGCCGGAATCTCAAGGTCGCCTTCATGCCCTGGAAGGGTTACAATTATGAGGATGCCATCGTTCTTAACGAGCGCATGGTCCGTGAAGATATCCTGACATCAGTCCATGTCGACGAGTATTCGCTTGAGGTCCGTGAGACCAAGCGAGGCATGGAAGAGCTGACTTCGGATATTCCCAATGTCAGTGAAGATGCAACGAAGGATCTTGACGAACGCGGCATTATCCGTGTCGGCGCGCATGTCGTTCCGGGCGATATCATGATCGGAAAGATCACTCCGAAGGGAGAAAGCGATCCTACTCCCGAAGAAAAGCTTCTCCGCGCCATTTTCGGCGACAAGGCCGGCGACGTGAAGGATGCATCGCTGAAGGCGTCTCCGTCGTTGAAGGGTGTTGTTATCGGAACTAATCTTTTCTCTCGTGCGGCAAAGAAAAAGAAGAGCCGTGCCGCCAATGCGGTTCTTCCGAAGCTTGACGAGGAGTATGAGGAAAAGCTCGAAAACCTCAAGACCATACTTGTCAATAAGCTGATGACGCTGACGGAAGGCAAGACTTCCGAAGGGGTCAAGGACTTCCTGGGTACAGATGTGGTTTCGAAGGGAGCGCATTTCACACCCGGCGTACTCCGCGAGCTTGACTATGATACGCTCAATCTGAGCCAGTGGACTGAAGACGAACACACGAATGGCCTGATAAGAGACTGTATCGTCAACTATCTGCGCAAATATAAGGAGATAGAGACGGAATTGCGTCGTAAGAAAAATGATATTTCGATCGGCGACGATCTGCCCTCGGGAATCATGCAGATGGCCAAAGTCTATGTTGCCAAGAAGCGTAAGATCAGCGTCGGCGACAAGATGGCCGGACGCCACGGTAACAAAGGTATTGTGAGCCGCATCGTGCGCCAGGAAGATATGCCGTTCCTTGCAGACGGAACGCCTGTCGATATCTGTCTTAACCCTCTGGGTGTGCCTTCGCGTATGAACCTCGGCCAGATTTTCGAGACAGTTCTCGGATGGGCCGGACGTGAGCTGGGCGAGAAATTCGCCACTCCGATTTTCGACGGAGCGACACTCGACGACCTTAACGCATGGACCGACAAGGCCGGTCTTCCCCGCTACGGCAAGACCTATCTTTACGACGGAGGCACCGGCGAACGTTTCGACCAGCCTGCGACTGTGGGTGTCATCTACATGCTTAAGCTCGGCCATATGGTCGAAGACAAGATGCATGCCCGTTCGATCGGTCCGTATTCGCTCATCACGCAGCAGCCGCTCGGCGGTAAGGCCCAGTTCGGTGGCCAGCGTTTCGGAGAGATGGAAGTCTGGGCGCTCGAGGCATTCGGCGCGAGCCATATTCTTCAGGAAATCCTGACCATCAAGAGCGATGACGTTACTGGACGTTCGAAAGCCTATGAAGCGATTGTCAAAGGCGATGCCATGCCACCGGCCGGCATGCCGGAATCGCTCAATGTGCTTCTCCACGAACTCCGTGGTCTTGGCTTGAGCATCTCGCTTGATTAATCTCCTCATTAAGTCTGAAATTCATACGCAGTCAACAATATATGGCTTTTAGAAAAGAAAATAAAACCAAAACCGGCTTCTCGAAAATCACTATCGGCCTGGCTTCTCCGGAAGAAATTCTGGAGAAGTCGAGCGGCGAGGTGCTGAAGCCTGAGACCATCAACTACCGCACTTATAAACCCGAACGTGACGGCTTGTTCTGCGAGCGCATTTTCGGTCCGGTCAAGGACTATGAGTGCCACTGCGGCAAGTACAAGCGTATCCGCTACAAAGGCATTGTCTGTGACCGATGCGGAGTGGAAGTAACGGAAAAGAAGGTTCGCCGCGAGCGTATGGGACACATAAAGCTCGTTGTGCCTGTTGCCCATATCTGGTATTTCCGTTCGCTTCCCAATAAGATCGGATATCTTCTGGGTCTTCCGTCGAAGAAGCTTGATGCGGTAATATATTACGAACGCTACGTTGTGATCCAGCCGGGAGTTGCGGCGGATTTTGAAAGAGATCCGGTTGAAGCGCTCCAGCTGCTGAGCGAGGACGAGTATTTCGCAGTTCTCGACAAACTTCCGAAAGACAATCAGCTTCTGGAAGATTCAGATCCCAATAAGTTTGTGGCCAAGATGGGTGCGGAGGCCATTTATGAGCTTCTCCAGCGCATTGATCTTGACGATCTTTCATATAGGTTGCGCCACCAGGCGGACACCGACGGTTCGCAGCAGCGCAAGACAGAGGCGCTCAAGCGTCTGCAGGTTGTTGAATCGTTCCGGGCATCGCGCCACCGCAATAAGCCGGAATGGATGATTCTGCAGGCGGTTCCGGTCATTCCGCCAGAACTTCGTCCGCTTGTGCCGCTGGATGGCGGTCGCTTTGCAACTTCTGACCTCAATGACCTTTACCGTCGCGTGATTATCCGCAACAACCGTCTGAAGCGTCTTATCGAGATCAAGGCACCCGAGGTTATTCTTCGCAACGAAAAGCGAATGCTGCAGGAGGCTGTTGACTCGCTGCTTGACAACTCGCGCAAGTCGTCGGCTGTGAAGACCGAGGCAAACCGTCCGTTGAAGTCGCTGTCCGACTCGCTCAAGGGTAAGCAGGGACGTTTCCGTCAGAACCTTCTCGGTAAGCGTGTAGACTATTCCGCACGTTCGGTTATCGTTGTCGGTCCGGAGCTGAAAATGCATGAGTGCGGTATTCCCAAGAATATGGCGGCCGAACTCTACAAGCCATTCGTGATCCGCAAACTCATCGAGCGCGGTATTGTCAAGACTGTCAAGTCGGCCAAGAAGATCGTCGACCGCAAGGAACCGGTTGTCTGGGACATTCTTGAACATGTTATGAAGGGTCATCCGGTGTTGCTTAACCGTGCGCCGACGCTTCACCGTCTCGGTATCCAGGCCTTCCAGCCGAAGATGATCGAAGGAAAGGCTATCCAGCTTCATCCGCTTGCATGTACGGCATTCAATGCCGACTTCGACGGCGACCAGATGGCAGTCCATTTGCCTCTTGGCAATGAAGCCGTTCTTGAAGCGCAGCTTCTTATGCTTGGCTCGCACAATATCCTCAACCCTGCAAACGGAGCGCCGATCACGGTGCCTTCACAGGACATGGTTCTCGGTCTGTATTACATCACGAAGCTCCGCAAGGGCGACCGTGGCGAGGGTCTGAAGTTCTATGGTCCTGAGGAAGCGCAGATCGCTTACAATGAAGGCCGCGTGACGCTTCATGCTCCCGTTTCGGTTGTTGTTGACGATATTGACGAAAACGGCAACCCGGTAAAACGACTTATCGAAAATACTTCCGTAGGCCGAGTGCTTGTCAATCAGTTTGTGCCGAAGGAAATCGGATATGTCAATGAAATCCTTTCGAAGAAATCGCTCCGCACGATCATTTCGAAGGTGATCAAGAAGTGTGGTATCCCACGTTCCGCACAGTTCCTCGACGACATCAAGAACCTCGGCTATTACATGGCATTCAAGGGCGGTCTGTCGTTCAACCTCGGAGATGTCATCATTCCGCCGGAAAAAGAGGAATATGTCCGCGAGGGTTACGAGCAGGTGCAGGAAGTGATGAACAACTATGCGATGGGCTTCATCACCAATACGGAGCGCTATAACCAGATCATCGATATATGGACACATGTCAACGCCCGTCTGGCCGACACTCTGATGAAGCAGATTTCGGCAGACCAGCAGGGATTCAATCCGGTCTACATGATGCTTGACTCGGGAGCGCGTGGATCGCGCGACCAGATCCGTCAGCTTTCGGGTATGCGTGGTCTTATGGCGAAACCTCAGAAGAGCGGTGCCGAAGGCGGTCAGATCATCGAGAACCCGATTCTTGCGAACTTCAAGGAGGGTCTTTCGGTGCTTGAGTACTTCATCTCGACCCACGGTGCGCGCAAGGGTCTTGCGGATACGGCATTGAAGACAGCCGACGCCGGTTATCTGACGCGTCGTCTCGTTGACGTTGCCCACGATGTGATTATCCGTGAGGAGGATTGCGGAACGCTGCGAGGTCTTGTATGCACCGAGATCAAGAAGAACGACGAAGTCGTTGCATCGCTTGGCGAGCGTATTCTGGGCCGCGTTTCGGTTCATGATGTGTATGATCCTGTGTCAGGCGAGCTTATTGTAGCAGCCGGCGAAGAGATCAATGACGCTGCTGCCGACCGCATAGATGCGTCGCCGATCGAGTCGGTAGAGATCCGTTCGGTTCTGACATGCGAAAGCAAGCGTGGTGTCTGTGCCAAGTGCTACGGCCGCAACCTTGCCACAAACCGTCTTGTCCAGAAAGGTGAGGCTGTCGGCGTGATCGCCGCGCAGTCGATCGGCGAGCCGGGTACACAGCTGACCCTCCGTACGTTCCACGTCGGTGGTGTGGCTTCGAATGTCGCAGCCATCTCAAGTGTGACATCGCGCTATGACGGTATTCTTGAAATGGAGGAACTGCGTACGGTTACGACGGATGAAGTGGACGACAAGGGACGCAATGTCGAGGTTGTTGTCGGACGTATGGCCGAGCTTCGCATTCTCGATCCGAACACCAAGATGATCTATACGACTGCGAACATTCCTTATGGCTCGAAGCTCTATTTCGAAAATGGCGCCACACTCAAGAAGGGCGACGTCATCTGCGAATGGGACCCGTTCAACGCTGTTATTGTCAGTGAATTCAACGGTAAGGTGAAATACGAGAACCTTATCGAGAATGTGACCTACCGCAACGAAGGTGACGAGCAGACGGGTCTTTACGAAAAGATCATCATCGAGTCGAAGGACCGTACGAAGGTTGCGGAAGCAAAGATTGTCGATGCCAACGGTCAGGAACTCAAGACTGTTTCGCTTCCTGTGGGCGCGCACCTTATGCTTGAGGATGGCCAGGATGTCAAGATCGGTCAGACATTTGTCAAGATTCCGCGTTCGTCGTCGGGCGGTGCGGGTGACATCACCGGTGGTCTTCCCCGTGTGACCGAGCTCTTCGAGGCCCGCAATCCGAGCAATCCTGCCGTTGTGGCCGAGATCGACGGTGAAGTCAACTATGGCAAGGTAAAACGCGGTAACCGCGAAATCACGGTTACGTCGCGTCTGGGCGAGGTCAAGAAATATCTCGTTCCGCTGTCGAAGCAGCTCCTTGTGCAGGAGAACGACTACGTGCGTGCGGGTACGCCGCTTTCAGCCGGTGCGATCACTCCGGCCGATATCCTCAACATCATGGGTCCGACCGCCGTGCAGGAGTATATTGTCAATGAGGTTCAGGACGTTTACCGCATGCAGGGCGTTAAGATCAACGACAAGCACTTTGAGGTTATCGTGCGCCAGATGATGCGTAAGGTAAATATCATTGATCCGGGCGATACGGGATTCCTTGAACAGCAGATCGTCGATAAGCGTGCGTTCCTTGACGAAAACGACCGCATCTGGGGCAAGAAAGTGGTTACCGATGCCGGCGACAGCGAGACTGTAAAGCCCGGTATGGTCATTACTGCCCGCAAGCTGCGTGACGAGAATTCGGCCCTCAAGCGCCGCGACCTTCGCCAGATCGTTGTCCGTGACGCTGTCCCCGCGACTTCAGAACAGATCCTTCAGGGTATCACACGTGCCGCTCTGCAGACCGGCAGCTTCATGTCGGCGGCTTCGTTCCAGGAAACGACCAAGGTGCTCAATGAAGCGGCTATCAACGGTAAGACAGATTATCTCGAAGGTATGAAAGAAAATGTTATCTGTGGTCACCTGATCCCGGCCGGTACCGGTCTCCGCGACTACGATCGTCTGATCGTCGGTTCGAAGGATGAGCTTGCCGGACTTCTTGATCCGGAGGCACTTGACGAGGAAATCATTGCTGATGCAATGGCTTCGAAGAAGTAAAATACCTTTTACAGATACTGACATAAAGAAAGAGAGAGGCGGAATCCACGGATTCCGCCTCTCTCTTTCTTTATGTCAGCTTCACATGGGGATTGACGATCCAAGTTGAAATCGTTTTTTGTGCCGGTTGTCAATGACGATGGTGGTGGCGGGCTGATTTATAGAATTCGTGACGGGCCTTTTCGTATTTTTTGCGCGCCTTGATCATCTTTTTGTAGCGTTTTTTAGCTTTTTTTGAATGATGGTGCGAGGGTCTGTAGTAGTGGTGGCGGTGAGGCCGGTAATGCGGAATGTAGTAGGGGTTGTTCGATATGTGCATTCCGGAACCTTCAGACGTGATCCAGAAATTATAGCCGACCTCAGCGGCGACTTCAATTCCACTGAGACTCATGAGGGCTATGATTGAGATTGTTAGAAGTCGTTTAAGTCTCATAGTTTTGTTTTTTAGGCGGTAAGACAAGCAGTTGAAGATTCTTGCAGAGACTTGATGTGTGTGGAACAGTCTGCTGCGGGAATCTCTTTGCTATTAAATACGTCTGGGGATGCCTTAATGTTCAATATATGAGACGGGACCGGCGTATGTTGTTGCGCAGGTCAGTATTGGCGCGGCCCGAATATTGATGATCCAATTCGTACGAGTGTCGCACCGTGGCTGATTGCAATTGGATAGTCGTCGCTCATTCCCATGCTGAGTTCGGTGAAACCTCTGAGGTCGGGTGCAATCGTGATTATGCGTCGGAACAGCTCTGCGACGCGTGCGAAGTCGTCGTTGATTCGGGCAGGGTCGTCGGTGTTGGAGGCCATTGCCATGAGTCCGCAGATGTGGGTCGCTTTAAGCTGCTCGAATTTCCTGCCGGTGAAATATTCGATTATTTCGTCGGGTGTGAATCCGAATTTTGTCTCTTCCATGGCAACATGAACCTGGAGGAGCACGTTGACTGTCCGTCCTTGCCGTTGGGCTTCGTGGTCAACGGCTTCGAGAAGCCGCAGCGAGTCGATGCTTTCAATCATTGCAGCAACGCTGACAACGTGTTTGACTTTGTTGGTCTGCAGATGGCCTATGAAGTGCCATGATATGTCGGAGGGCAGACTGGCGGCTTTTGCTGAGAGTTCCTGCGCGCGGCTTTCTCCGAACAGGCGTTGTCCTGCCCGGTATGCTTCCATTATCGTTTCGGCGGGATGGAATTTTGAAACGGCCACCAGCCTGACTCTTTCAGGGAGAGTCTGGCTGATGGCCGAAATCTGTTGCTTGATGGAATTCATCAGTTTTCAGATGGGAGGTTTCCGAGTTCAGCGTCGTAGACGTCCATCAGCGGAGTTTCGTTGAGAGACGACAGTTCGAAGTCGCCGAGTGTTCCTTTCATGCCGTCCATGAAATTGTCGAAGGCGTTTTTGAAGTCGCTTCCGGCAACGAGCATCTGGGATACTGATTTTTTCTCAGCTCCGGTTTTTTCGTCGATTGTTATGAAGGCAACCTTGGCGAGATACCATTTGTCGGCGGTGTCGTCGCGGAAAATTTCCGAGATTTTGGTGCGCTTGACGGCGCTTACGGAGAAGTCGCCGGAGATGAACGGGGTCATTTCCTTGATTATTCTGGCTTCGGCTTCGGTAAACGAGAGCGCGTCGACGAGATATGGTTCGTTGACTTTTTTCACCATGCCGTTTTCCATTATTTTGTCATATCGGATTTTGCATTCAAACCAGTTTGCCATGAGAGTGGAATTTTATATGTGATAGGGATATAAGAATCGGAGTGCAAAGTTAGTTATTTTTTGCGTAGCGCGGTTATCCGATTTTGATTTTAGTTATAAAAAATATTACTGCTGTCCGGCTTGTCGGATTTTCGTGGAGCTATAGAGCCCGAAGATAGTCACGATGACAAAGCAGATCAACGGCATACAGAATGAGGCATTGACGGCGGCCATGTTTCCGATCTTTCCGAGGTCGATGATCATGCCCTGTATCGGAGGCATCAGTGCGCCTCCGACAATTGCCATGACAAGAAATGCGGCGCCGAGCGATGTGTCGCGTTCGTCGACTTTTTCAAGTGAAATGCCATAGATGCTCGGAAACATTATCGACATGAACGCGCTGATTGCTACGAGCGAGGCCAAACCGATCGGTCCTTCGATGAATATTGCGCCGAGGGTGCATAGCGAAGCCATTACTCCGAAGAGTGATAGAAGCCGTGGGGCAGAAATGTATTTCATGCAATATGTTCCGATGAACCGGAATGACAGGAATCCGGCCATGGCGCATATGTTGTAGTTCTGTGCGGTTGCTTTGGCAATTCCGAGATTGTCGGCATACTGGATTATGAAAGTCCAGACCATTATCTGGGCGGCGACATAGAACATTTGTGCGATGACTCCGAAGCGGTAGGTTTTGTTTTTCCACAGCCTGTGGAGCGTTTCGGATGAGTTTACTTTCTTGCCGGCGTGGTCGGTCCGGGGCATGCGTGTCAGGGCTATTACCGCGAAGATTACCAGCACGACCAGTCCCAGGGCTGCATACGGATCGCGTATAACGGCAAGGTCATGAAGCCTGATGTCGGCTTTTTCGGCTTCGGACAGCGAGTTGAAGATGATCTGTCCGGCGGCGTCGCGACGGTCGGAGATGAGGTTTGGCAAAACGATAAGCGAAGCCACGGCCATTCCGGAAAGAGATCCGAGCGGGTTGAACGACTGAGCCAGATTCAGGCGTCGTGTCGCGGTCTGGCGTGCGCCGAGCGAGAGAATGAACGGATTTGCTGTTGTTTCGAGAAAGGCCAGCCCGAAGGTCAGGATGTAGAGCGATATGCAGAAAAATGAAAACATCTGCCATTGTGCGGCTGGAATGAACAGGAATGCTCCGAGCGCATAGAGCGCGAGTCCGAGCAGGATTCCGCTTTTATAACTGTATTTTCTAATGAAAAGGGCTGCGGGGACGGCCATTGTCGCATATCCGCCATAGAATGCGAACTGAACCATCGAGGCTTTGGCTGCCGTCAGTTCCATTACGGTCTGGAATGCAGCTACCATAGGGTTGGTTATATCGTTGGCGAATCCCCAGAGGGCAAACAGGATTGTTATAAGCACGAATGTGAGCTTGTAGTTTTTTCCGATCAGCGGAGTCTTTTTTTCAGCTGTGGCAAGTGTTTTCATTTCTGGCATTAAACAGGTGTGTTGGAGGTTGTCGTTATGATTATTTGTCAGTAACTATGGGGGTGTCGGTGTGATGGACACGGGACTGCGTCATGATATTTCCGATCGCAGTGGCTTCTGCCGGTCCGGCTGTCACTTTCCGTCCGGTCCTTTCCTCGGTGAGCCGGTTGAGAAGCCGGTTGCGCGATCCGCCGCCGATTATGTGGAGATGTGTTATCCGACGTCCGGTTGCGGTTTCCATTTCGTCAAGTCCGCGCCTGTATCGGTCAGCGAGCGACTGGAGCAGAATCCTGACAAATTCACCCTGACTGCCGGGCGTTTTCAGTCTGCGGGCAGTGCAGTAATCGCGAATTTTTTGTTCCATGTCGCCGTGAGTGGCGAAGTCGGCATTGTCGACATCGATGATAGTGTCGGTCGATGCCTTTTCGGCCATGTCGACAAGGCTCGGATAGTCGCATGTTAGATTCCGGGCACGCCATTGTTCGACGAGTTGCTGCAGAATCCACAGGCCGGTTATGTTTTGCAGGAACAGGATTCCGTTGGTGCCACCTTCGTTGGCATAGCCTGCGTCTGCCGCTTCGGCTGTGGTGACCGGAGCCGGGAGCTCGATTCCGAGCAGTGACCATGTGCCGGAGCTTAGAAACGCGGTGTTGCCGTCGAGGCTTATGGCGTTGACGGCGCTGGCGGTGTCATGGGATCCGACTGCGACAACTTTGACGTCGCGAGGCAGTCCGGTAGCTTCCGCGATTTCCGGCAGCAGCGTTCCGATTACATCGCCCGGCCGGACGATCGGACAGAAAATCGATTCGGGGATCGAGAGCTGTTTCATCAGGTCGCGGTCCCAGCATCCGGTTGAAGCTTCTATGAGTCCCGAGGTTGAGGCGATGGTGTATTCGTTGGCCGCTGTTCCGCAGAGATGGAAGTTGAACAGGTCAGGCATGAAGAGGAGCTTTTTGCCTTCGAAGGATTCTCCGTTTGCGGACATCCACATAAGCCGGTAGAGTGAGTTGATTCCGATTGGCTGGAGTCCGTTGCGGCGGTACAGTTCGCGTGCGCCGACAATTTTTTCGGCGTCGGCAATCGATCCGTTCCAGGCTGTGTCGCGGTAGCAGTAAGGCGAGATGCCGTCGAGTGAGTCGTTTTCGAGAAGGCCGAAGTCGACGCCCCAGGTGTCGATTCCGATGCTGACGATGTTGTCATATCTGCCGGCCGCTTTGCGCAGTCCTTCAGTCATCTCGCCGCACAGACGGGAGAAGTCCCAGTAGAGGTGTCCGTTTTTTTCAACCGGACCGTTGGCAAAACGGTGGATCTCGTTCATTTCAATGTTCCCCTCAGGGGAAAGGGAGCCGGCGATCACTCGCCCGCTCCCTCCGCCGAAGTCAACGGCGATAAAAGTTTTTTCAGACATGTTTTCAGTGTCTTTTTCCGAGGAAATATTCCTCGAGGTCATCTATTTCGTCGGTTGTCAGCGGATCGATGTCGGATCCGTTGACAACGGCAATGCGGGCCGCCATTTCGAAAAACATGGCGCGTTCGATCGCCTGGTTGAAGTCTTTTCCGCAGGTTACCTGTCCGTGTTTCTTGAGTATGACGGAATTATGGTCGGCCATGGCTTCCACTACGGCGTCGGCGAGTTCTTTCGAGCCCGGGCGCAGAAATGGGATGGCGGGAATTGTGTCGCCTACATGCAGCGGCACTTCAGCTGTGAAGTTGAGTGTCGCGGGCAGGGTTTTGCGGCAGGCAAGGGCTGTTGCATAGGGGCTCTGGAAGTGCAGGACGACGTTTACGTCGGGACGTTGGCGCAACACTCCCAGATGGAATGTCGACTCCATTGTCGGGCGCACTCCGTTGAGCGTTTTCCCGTCAGCGAGCGAAACTACCGCAACACGGTCGGCGGTCAGTTCCGGAACCCATGATCCGGTTCCCGAGAGCAGAACTTTGTCGTCGATGCGCCATGACAGGTTTCCGCTTGAGCAGATTGTCAATCCGCATTTTCCGACGCGTCGCGCCTGGCGAACGAATTCGTCGATATGTTCCTGGTTGATTTCAATCATTGCTGTCTGGATTTATTTGTAGATCGGACCATAGTTTTTACAAGCGCGGTAGTCTGAGCCTTCCTTGTCCATTCCGAATGCGTTCCAGGCCGACGGACGGAAAATGTCGTCTTCAGGAATGTTGTGCATGCAGACCGGAATGCGCAGGATCGAGGCAAGGGTGATCAGGTCGCGTCCGATGTGGCCGTAGGATATTGCGCCGTGGTTGGCCCCCCAGTTGTTCATTACGGAATATACGTCGCGGAATGCGGGTTTGTCGCAGAGTCTGGGCACGAACCAAGTCGTCGGCCAGGTCGGGTCTGTACGTTTGTCGAGGACTTTGTTGATTTCGGGATCAACGTCAACGGTCCACCCTTCGGCGATCTGGAGAACCGGCCCGAGACCTTTCACGAGGTTCAGTCGGCTCATGGTTACGGGCATTCCGCCTTTTGTCAGGAAGTTTGAAGAGAATCCGCCGCCACGGAAGTAGTCGCGGTTGGCCGGATACCAAGTGGTTGCCTTGAGACATGCATCCATGTCGGCGTCGGTCATTTCCCAGGATGCTTTCATGCAGGGTTCGCCCTGTTCGTTGATGGAGGCTCCTGTTGCGTCGAGAGTTGTGGCTCCGGAGTTGATGAGGTGGATGATGCCTCCCGAGGCCCGTTCGGTCAGTTCTTTTCCGGTTACGCGTCTGACGGCCTCCGGACTCCAGTAGGTGCGGACGTCGGAGAACATCTGTCCGCGTCCTGTCAGAAGATGTCCGAAAAGCATGGCCACACCGTTGCAGGCATCATTTTCGGTTGCGAGAACATAGGCTTCGCGAATGCCGTTCCAGTCAAACGAGGTGTTCAGAAGGGCTTCGGTGAAATCTCCGTTGGGTTTCCAGTCGGTCCATTGACGCTGTCCCTGGAATCCTGCGGCTATTGCGTTGTGGCCGAGCGCTTCCTCTTTGAACCCCATTTCTTTCAGGCGGGGATTGCCGGTCATCAGGTCGCGTACGATAAGGGTCATCTTGACGATGAATTCCCAGTCGGCGTCTTTCTGCTGGCGGTTTTTTGCTTTTTCAGGAGAGTTGGAGATGTCTTCACCTTCGTTTGTCTTGCAATGTTTTTCAGTCCAGGCCATGGCTTTTCGGAATTCTTCGTGGTCGAAGATCCCTTCTTCCATCCGACGCAGGATCTCGGTTTCGTCTACGCTCTCATTGCGCATTCCGAGGTATTCCTGGAAAAAGTCGGGGTTGACGATGGACCCGGCGATACCCATACACATTGATCCGATGGAAAGGTAGCTTTTTCCTCTCATGCAGGCCACGGCCACGGCCGAACGGGCGAACCGTAGGAGTTTTTCGGCGACGTCGGCCGGGATTGTGTTGTCATCGAGATCCTGCACGTCGCGTCCGTAGATTCCGAAGGCGGGCAGTCCTTTCTGGGCGTGTGCGGCAAGCACGGCGGCGAGGTAGACGGCTCCCGGACGTTCTGTTCCGTTGAATCCCCAGACGGCTTTGGGCCAGTAGGGGTTCATGTCCATCGTTTCTGAACCGTAGCACCAGCAGGATGTTACGGTGATGGTTGCGCCGACTCCTTCGCGTTCGAATTTTTCGGCGCAGAGGGCTGTTTCCTCGACACGTCCGATAGTTGAATCGGCAATGACGCATTCAACCGGTTTCCCATCGGGATAGCGCAGATTTGAGCTTATCAGTTCAGCCACGGCTTTCGCCAGTGCCATGGTTTTGTCTTCTAATGATTCACGGACACCGCCCTGACGGCCGTCGATTGTCGGGCGGATTCCGATTTTCGGATAGGTTTTCATGAGGTATGATTTGATTTATAATATATATGTGGATTGTTTATTCCTGTTGCTTGCGGAGCCGTGGGTGCGATGGTCTTTTTTGTGCCCCTTTGTAATTTTTCTCAAATTTACAAGAAATGATTGGAAAATACAGACAATTGCCGGAAAATAATTTGTCAGGGGGGCTAATTATTGATGATGTAGATGAAAAATGGTTGTCATTATGTCGACATAATGTCGAAATAGATTCTCGTGAAAATTCAATATGTAATTTTTACGGGAAGAAAAAATGTGGTGATTAATTTGGATTTTCCGGAAATATGAACTAACTTGCGGTTGGAAGCATTCCGGTAAAGAATAAGGAAACCCAACAATCCGATTCCATGATTTCGAAGTTTCTGAAATATCTGCTTTCCGAACAGGGGCTTTCCCCTCTTACGGTTGAGGCTTACGGACGCGATCTGCGCCAGTGGGCCGATTATGCGACCGGTGGCGGCCGTTATGAGCTTCGTCCGGAAACGGCCTCGCTCAACGATCTGCGTCTGTGGGTTGCCTCGCTTTCCCGTCAGGGCGTCTCGCCAAGGACCATCCGCCGGAAAATCCAGTCGCTGAGAGGTTTCTACAATTATCTTATGCGAATCCACGGACTGGCCGACAATCCTGCGGCCGAGCTGACATCTCCGCGCCCTGCGCGCTCACTGCCGGTCTATGTGCGCACTGAAGAGACTCTCGCGATGCTTGATGCGGAGGAGGATTTGTCTGACGGATCGTTTGAGGATGTGCGTAATGTCCTGATTCTCGAACTTCTTTATTCGACGGGTTTGCGATGTTCGGAGCTGATCGGGTTGCGCGACTGCCATGTGGATACGGTCAAACATGAACTAAAAGTGGTCGGAAAACGTAATAAAGAGCGTATAGTGCCTTTTGGTTTCGAGCTCTCTGACATGATTGACCGCTATCGTTCGCTCCGTTACGATGCGTTGGGGTTTCATTCTGAATTCCTTTTCGTCAGGACTGACGGCAGCCCGCTTTACCGGAAACTGGTCTACAATATAGTCCACCGGGCAATGGAGGGGCGTGTGCATGCTTCCCGGATGAGTCCCCATGTTCTCCGCCATTCGTTTGCGACGGATATGCTCAATTCCGGAGCCGAACTGACGTCAGTCCAACAGTTGCTCGGTCACTCTTCGCTCTCGACTACACAGGTATATACACATATATCTTTTCGTGAATTAAAACAAAATTATCAACTTGCACATCCACGTGCCCAAAACAAAGGAGGATAACCATGGAAGTAAGAATTCAAGGCATCCATTTCGATGTTACCGAACAGCTCACCCAGTTCATCAACAAGAAGGCAGACAAACTGACCCGTCGGTACCCTTCGATCGATTATATTGAAGCCGTGCTTACGGTTTTGAAACCTGAAACGTCAATGAACAAGCAGGCCCGTCTGAAAGTGATAGTGCCCCATGAAGCGGAACAGGTGGCGACCAAAGTTGCCGACAGTTTCGAAGAGGCTGTTGATCTTTGTCTGGAAGCCGTTGAGCGACAGCTTGAAAAAGCCAAGGCGAAAAAATAGGCTTGAAATAAAATAGAGAAACAAGACGATATTGCTGCCGGTCGGTTCATGTTTGAGCCGGCCGGCTTTTTGATTCGGCGGGATTCAGAGTATGTTTGCTTTGCCACGAATTAAGAAACTGTTTAAGAAACTGTTTAAATTTACTACGAAAAAAATGTTATAAATCATTCTTGTGGGTTTATTGAGGTCTTTTATGGTT
>JAIDXA010000102.1 GCA_029058705.1 Paramuribaculum sp.
GCCGGAATCTACTCGACCTATATGGTTCCCTTGACCGACGACCGTGCGAAAATGCTCCGGATGCTGACTGACGCAATCAAAGGAGTCTACGCATCGGTTTTCTATTCCGACAGCAAAGCCTATATGACCGCCACTTCCAACCTTATCGATCAGGAAAAAATGGCCGTCATAATCCAGGAAGTCGTCGGCCAGCAGATTGATGACCTGTATTTCCCTTCATTCTCTGGAGTCGGCCGTTCGCTAAATTACTATCCGTTAGGAAACGAAACGGCTGAAGACGGAGTTGCGGAAGTAGCCGTCGGACTCGGGAAATATATCGTTGACGGAGGACTCAGCCTTCGTTTCTCTCCGCGTCATCCGGCTCATGCACTCCAGACTTCGGAGCTGTCACTCGCTCTTCGCGACACCCAGACACGCATGTATGCCCTTGACATGAGCAATATCGAATCGTTCAAAGTCGACGACGGTTTCAATATCGTCAAAAAATCAGTCCAGGACATAGCGCCATCCGGGGCATTGCGCTTCATGACATCGGTCTTCGACTACCGCGACAATGTTTTGCGCGATTCCGATTTCGGCGAAGGACGACGAGTTGTCACATTCAACAACATCCTGAAACATGACGCCTACCCCCTCCCGATGGCCATCGATTTCATGCTCTCGACCGGACAGCGTGAGATGAGCCGGCCGATTGAAATCGAGTTCGCCGGCATGATCGAACATGGCAATCCGAAATCCAAAGGTAAAATCTACTGGCTTCAGATCAGACCGATAGTGGAACGCAAAGACCTCGTCGACGAGCATCTGCTTCAACTGCCCGACGAGTCGCTCATTCTGAAATCGAACACTGCTCTCGGCCACGGAACGATAGAAAATGTCAGCACCATAGTCTACATTCGGCCAGAATCCTTCAACTCATTCTCGAACCCGTTGACCGCACGTGAGGTAGAAAAAATCAACCGCGACCTGACCGCACGTGGAATTCCATATATCCTGATCGGTCCGGGGCGATGGGGATCAAGCGATCCATCGCTTGGAATACCGGTCAAATGGCCACAGATCGCCAATGCGCGCCTGATTGTCGAATCATCTGTCGGCAATTACCGGATCGAGCCGAGCCAGGGAACTCACTTCTTCCAGAATCTGACATCATTCGGGGTCGGTTATTTCACGATCGATGCGGATGCCGACAACGGATTCTTCAATGTCGACTACCTGAATTCGCGTGATGCTGTCTATGAAAGCGACACGATCAGGATTGTCGAATTCGAATCGCCCCTGGCCATCGGCATTGACGGTCGCAAAGGCCGCGGTGTCGTGGCACTCCCTGATGCCACTGCAACATCCCCTGAATCCGAATCCGGCAACTGACGTCAGCCACACTTCCAATCAAACAAATATCGAAAAAAATGTCATTCATAAATTCTTTCAAACGAGCTTTTGGGTTTCCCGGCGAATACGACCGTGATGACGAGGAGCTTGAATCCGAACTCAACGACGACGAACTGGAAGATGATCCGGATCCGACGTTAGAAGAATGTCCGGCTGCCGACATCCTGATGGATACACCCGCCATGGAACCGATTCCCGTCACTGATCCCAAGGCGGTCCGCAAACTCGCCGACGGGCTCTTTGACTCCGTGCTGGCATATTTCAACAGCCATCAGCCTGAACTCGTGCAGCGATGTCTCGACATCGATGCCCAACGCAGCCTGATCATCGAGAATATGGAGAAAGATATTGTTGACCGGATGACAGCGATGGCTGACGCCGCCTGCCGGAGAGGCGAACACAAATGGGCCGAAAAACAGCAACAGCTCGGAGCGGAACTGATGAAGCTGAAATCGGAATACAATGCAGTTCGTCAGCAACAGGAGGACTCACAAAGCATTCAGCTTTCGGCAACACGACAGAAACGTGCATTCACCGACCGCATACGTGATCTGGAAAATCAGGTGACGCAGCTTGTCGCCGACCGCGAGCAGCTTCAACTCGAAAACAAAAGCATGGCATCACGCTTGCGGGCCACCTCGCCCGACAGCCCCGGCAAAGAGATCAGTCCTGACGAAACGGAAAAGCTGCGCAACGAGAATGAATCCCTGCGCAACGAACTTGCGGAACTACGCAGTAAAGCCGAGCAGACCGCACAGGAACTTGAACAGATGAAAGACAACAAGCCGGATGGAGAAAGCAGCACTCTGTCGGTCGAGGTTCTGTCGGAAGAACTGCGTGTCATGGAAGAGAGCCTGACCCCCCTGCGTGAATTGAAAGACGCGGCAGAAGCCAAAGTTATCCGCCTGACCCAAGAAATCAAGCAGGCAGATGCCACGATAGCAAGCCTGCAACGCAGGCTCGTAGACAGCGCGCAGGCAACCGAACTGGCCAACCGCGAAACCGAACAGCTCCGATCGACAATTGAAAACAATCTCTATCTCCACAGCGAAGCCGAATCTGAGCTGCGCGAACAGATAAAAGCCCTTAACAAAGAAATTGCCAGACTGTCAGCCGACTCGGTTTCTGCCATTGCCGAAACACGCGGACCGGAGAAAGAAACAGAAATGCCGGTCATGCCGCCGGCGGCCATTCCGAAAAAACGAAAAAAGAAACGTAAGCCCAAAACCGGCATTGGAATCACTCTGGCCGGGATGGAAGATGTCGGAGACCCATTGGAACAGCCGGTCAGGATCTCGGCAATCGACGAGTTGATGGACAGCACCGACTGGTTCGTTGCTCCTGAACCGGTCCCATTGAAAAAAGACCCGGAAATAGAGGAGATTTTCGGTTATAAAGAACCTCCGAAGAAAAACGAGACACCCGACGACGACCGTCAGCTTACACTTTGGTAACAATCAACCTTTCAACCATCAAATTTCATGAAATCAATTTCGCTTTTAATATTTCTCGCCACTTTCTCACTCCCGGCCACGTCTGTTGCCGCCGGTTCAAATTCAATCAACGACTATCCCGAGCTCGAACGTTATGTCAACAGCTCCCAGATGCCTGCCACTCTCGCTCCGCTGCAATATACGCAGGACGGCACAGGCTATCTCGGCATCAGTCCCGACGGACGGCGCATTGTCAGCTATGACCTGAAGAGCGGAAAGGAAACCGAGACTCTGATGGACCTCGGTCATACTCGCGAAAACACACTCAGCCACATCGAAGGATTCATCCTTAGCCCCGATGGCGGCAAGCTTCTCGTCTATATAGACAAAGAAATGGTCTACCGACGTTCTTTCACGGCCAGATATTACATTTATGAGCTGCGGTCGCGTCTGCTCAAGCCCCTTTCGGAGGAGCATCCCCGACAGCAAGCCCCTATATTCTCGCCCGACAGCCGAATGATCGCATTCGCGGCCGAAAACAACATTTACATCAAGAAACTCGACTATTGGTCGGAGGTTGCCGTGACTACCGACGGACGCAAAAACGAGATCATCAACGGTATTCCCGACTGGACATACGAAGAAGAATTCACAACCAGCAGTTCAATGTGCTGGTCACCCGACAATCTGGTGCTATGCTATCTGAAGTATAACGAAAAAGCAGTTCCGTCATTCTCGTTTCCATTATATGAGGGAACCTGCGATCCGATGAAACAATATGCCCTTTATCCAGGCAGTTTCACCTATAAATATCCGGTTGCAGGCCAGACAAACTCCACCGTTACAGTCCATTCCTACGACATCGAGACACGCAAGATCAAAAATATCGCCCTCCCCGGAAGCCCGACCGAATACATTCCCCGCATCTCCTTCGGAGGTTCTCCCGAACGACTGATGGTCACTACACTGAACCGCGCTCAGACCCGAATGGAACTTTTCACAGTCAATCCGAAATCGACCGTAAGCAAATCGGTTCTCGTCGAGCAATGGAAAGCATGGCTTGACCCTGCGACTTATGAAGAAATCACATATCTTCCGGAATCGTTTGTGATCACTTCGTCGCGCTCCGGCTACAAACATCTCTATGAATACGGATATTCAGGCGCGCTTATGCGTCAACTCACATCAGGCAACTATGACGTGACAGCCTACTACGGATGCAACGCGGCGGGAATCCATTTCTACAGCTCCACATCGACCGGAGCCATAAACAGGGTTGTCAGCTCTGTCGACCGGAAAGGAAAAGTCGTCATGCTTTCACCAGAGAAAGGAACGTCGTCTGCATATTTCTCGCCTGATAAAGCCTATTATGTCCTTAACTACAACTCAGCCACAAAAGCTCCGGTCTACACCCTCAACTCAGCAGCCACAGGCAAGGCCGTCAGAACTCTTCTTGACAACAGCGCCTATGCCAAACGGTGGGAATCAGCTCCAAAACCCGAATTTTTCACTATGACGAACGATGGAGTCACTCTCAACGGCTATATAATCAAGCCCACCGATTTTGATGCATCCAAACGCTATCCGGCCATAATGTATCAATATCAGGGTCCGGGATCGCAGGAGGTTCTTGACCGCTGGCACATTGGTTATGAAAATTATTTCGCAAAAGCCGGTTTTGTCGTTGTCTGTGTCGACGGGCGAGGCACCGGCGGACGAGGACGTGCATTCCAGGACGTTGTTTACAAACGACTTGGCCATTACGAATCGATTGATCAGATCGCTGCCGCCAAATATGCCGGCAGGCTTCCATATGTCGACGAATCGCGAATCGGAATTTTCGGATGGAGCTATGGCGGTTATGAAGCGATCATGGCATCGTCGCAACCCGATGCCCCTTATGCAGCGGCAGTTGCGGTTGCCCCTGTCACCGACTGGCGCTTCTATGACACTGTCTATGCTGAGCGCTACATGCTGACTCCACAGGAAAATCAGGACGGCTATGATGAAGCCTCAACCATGACTTATATCAACAATCGGCGCTCTCCGCTGTTAATAATGCATGGGACGGCCGATGACAATGTCCATTTCTTCAACGCCGTCCAATATGCATCCCGCACTGAGGCTGAAGGCCGATGGATCGACATGCTCATGTTTCCCAACATGAACCACTCGATCAACGGATGCAACTCCCGCGCTGTTGTGGTTGCGCGTCTGCTCGACTACTTCCGCCGTAACATGTAGAAAAACCTGCCCTGACCTCATGTTCGGGCTTCGCAAAACTAAAAAACAAGGATCTCAAAACGATAATGCAGCGACAACTCGACAACGGCAAAGGAATTTTCCTTCTATGGCTCAACTGGCTTCTCGGAAGCGGAATGGTCACGATGCTGATACTCCTTTCGCTGTGGATCCGGCCTCTTTACATGCCATTCGTAGCGTTCGGATTCCAGTTGATTTTATTCATTATGATCAGACACAACCGCTCCAGACGACTGCCGGTATGCTATGTTTACCCGTTTGTCATTTCACGCGCCCTGTTCTGGTCCGGAACAGTAATGCTGGCAATCAACCTATGCTATTCACATTGGTTTGTCGACAAGATTTTCAATACGGATGAAATCAACCCCGAAATCCCATTCATCACGGTTTTGATCGTCATGCCGCTGACGGCCGTCATTTCCATCTGGGCCTACACCCACAGGAAAACACTGTCGTTCTGCCGCGACTGCAAAATGCGCCACGGCACACCCGCCGAACGAGGATTCCTGGGAATTCTCTTCACACGCGAAGGTCAATATCAGATTTTTGTCAGTATGGCAATAAGCTCGGTGATAGCAATCTGCGCGTGGTGTTATTACGGGCTGACCTATGTAAACTCCTTCCTGTCGCTTCCCGACCGTTTTGTTTTCTTCTGGGTGCCGGGGCTCGTATGGGTGGCTGCCGCCATCTATTTCGCCATCCGCTACACTGGCATATGGGGCTATTATCATCAGGATTTCGAAGGAAGCGCCACCCGCCACGGGAAATCGACCCAGGTTCGTTTTTTTATCATTGCCGACAACCTGATCTGCCTGCGTTCACCCGAGATTTCCGCCGACAAAATGATCCCCGGCAAATCATATCTCGATACTCCTGTCAGCGAATTCATCCCGCGACGCGAGCGCATTTCCACCAACGACGCCACAAGGATTTTTTCGAATCTGACCAACATCGAAAATGCCGACATAAGATTTTTCTATTCCAACACTTCTGGAAACGCCGATTGCAACATATTCCATTTCTTCGCATTTCTCAAACCTAAAGAAAAGCAAGAATACTCCAGCAAAAATCCCGACGACATGTGGGTGACATTCCGCGATCTTGCCCAGCTGATCAACAACAAACAGCTCAACCCGCTGATGAGTGCCGAAACACTTAGACTCTACACGGTAGCCATGGCATGGAAAACATATGATCACAACGGACGCCGTCGCTACAAAATAAAACATTATCGCCCGACATTCCACATCGAGGATGTCAAAAGCTGGGACGTTGACTATAACGACCCGACATGGCTATATGTCGCCGACAACAATCAGGACACTCCTTTTTACCATCTGCGCCGGATCTGGAGAAAATACATAAACGGAGTCGGCAACTATATCGAAGAACTCCAACCAAACGACAATATCTGACAGAGATGAGCCTGCTTGTAATTACCGGCCCGACCGCCAGCGGGAAAACCGCCCGCGCGGTGGATGTGGCCAAAGCCATTGACGGAGAGATAATAAGTGCCGATTCGCGTCAGCTCTACCGAGGAATGGATCTTGGGACCGGCAAAGATCTTGACGAATACGGTCCGGTGCCATACCATCTGATCGACATCTGTCCTGCCGGATACCGTTATAATCTCTATGAATATCTGCGCGACGAACGGATTGCCAGAAATTCCATTGAAAACCGCGGTAAAACGCCAATTCTCTGCGGAGGCACAGGTCTGTATATCGAATCGGTGCTCAACGGCATCTCTCTCCCCGAGGTCCCGGCCAACCAGGAACTCCGCGACAGTCTTGCCGGAAAAACGCTCGAAGAGCTGACGGAGATCCTATCGAAAATGAAGAAACTCCACAATTCAACCGATGTCGATTCGTGCAAACGTGCAATCCGGGCCATTGAGATAGAAGAATACTACCGGCTGAATCCTGAAAAAGCTGCCGAAACCAGTCCCACCCCGCTTACCGATGCAGTTGTCGTTGGCGTAAGTATTGACCGCGATGCCCGCCGCCGGCGCATTTCTGATCGCCTGAAGTCGCGCATTGATGAAGGTATGGTCGAGGAAGTCGAACAATTGCTCAAATCAGGAATCGAACCAGAAAATCTGATCTATTATGGATTGGAATACAAATTCCTGACACTCTACCTGACAGGCAGACTCACACGTCAGGAAATGACCGATCAGCTCGAGACTGCCATACACCAGTTTGCCAAACGCCAGATGACTTGGTTTCGCGGCATGGAGCGACGAGGCCACGTGATCAATTGGCTGCCATATGATCTTCCGCGCGAAGAATTCGTTGCCAGAGTCATTGAGCTGCTTGCCGATAAAAAACAAACAAACCAGTCATAGAATATCCCCACACACACATTTGTCTGACCAATGAAACTTGTTTCTCTCCTTGCGGCGGTAACCGCCATGATTCCACAGATTGTAACTGCACGGTCCAGCGACCGCATATACCACGACGACATCCGTAAAATCTCCGATACGATTGTCACGTTGCCATTTCCCGCGACAAACGGATTGAGGCTTGGTGCGCTCGAGCTACGCGGCAGACTGCCGAACGCCGACATCGGGTCGCCACTGCAGGCACTCAGCATACTCTGGGACATCAATCCGGAAAAAACAGCTTTCTACCGTGCATCGTTCAGACCTCTCGACCCGACGCCCGACGACGTCATGGACATCCGCTCGATCGATTTCAGGATCGAACGTCACACCTCCTCTGGCGATTCGCTGATCCATGCCGCGCGGCTGCGCAACGGATTCGGCTTCGGGCGCGCGGCAAACACATATGGAATAGAAATCGACCTCGTCAACGGCGAGACAGTTGTTTACGGCGGCGAAAGCAATCTGGCGGAACTTGCCCGGTTCACCACACTCCCGCCGGTATATCAGGCAATGGGCATACAGGCCGAAGGCAAAGCCGAAATTTCATTGCTCGTAACAGAGTGGACAACAGATCCGGCTGAGAAACTTAAAACCGGATGGACAATTGAAACGCTCTGCAACTATTTCACCGTTGCGAAAGCTCCGGAAGGTTTTTATGAATATCTCGACCGGCAAAACGACCCCCGCTACTGCCGTCAGGGCGGCTCCTACAGGCTGGCTCTTGTAGGAAATGACAACGGCGGCTTCGACATCATATATGTCAGCGGAGCGCAGACAGGCGCCGATCTGTGGGAAACAGGAATGTTGAAAGGTTGTCTGACACCTACGATTTTCGAAAACCACTACGATCTGACATGGTTCGACGCCATGATGGAACCAATCTCATCGGAATGCTACGCCGACATCCTGCAGAATGCCATTCTTTCACTTAACTTCCCATTGCTGAAAAGTTCGGTCCGATATTCTCGCCGACCTCAGGATAGGTGATCTCTCCTGCCTGAAGATCATAGGTGAGATATGAATCATTCAGCATAACCGTGATCATGTCCGCAGTGCGCCAGACCCTATATACATCATTCTGTGCCTCGACAGATTCCAGATAACGGTAGAGTTTTGATGGCAATTTATCAAAGAGAAACTGCTGTGGAAGGATCTCTCCGTTGCCATTGACATCAATCCATTCATAATTGCGGTCGAACACAAGCGTCGCTCCGTTTTTAATAACGACAGTCTCCACACCATTCTCCGACGTATAGCTCTGCAACTCTCCAAATGGGAAATACTCCGATACAAATTGTGAGATTGCCGAAGGAAGATCATCCCAGGCGTCATTGTCGCACGCGCCCATAAGAATTATGATGATTCCCAAAGCGATTGAAGAAAGAGTGTTGTTTTTCATTGTGTTGCCGATTAAGAAAGGAATATTAAAAGTCTGTTACATTTCTATAACAAACCCTATCATTCTTGGTTCAGTCAGCAACAGATTGTAAATTTGCGATCATGCAACGCATCTCTATTCTACTTCTGGCAGCTTGCTCTGCCATCTTTTCTATATTCGCCCAAAATCCTTCGGAAGAATATTTATCGCTTGTCGAACAAGCCGACAAGGCAATCTCAGAAATGAAATGGGACGAAGCAGCCCGGCATCTCAACGAAGCAATGCGGCTTGAACCGTCCAACCCGTCGAATGTGCTTCTGATGTCCAACCTCGGCATGATGCACTTTTATGCCGGGCGTGATTCGCTCGCCCTTGAAACCCTTTCGACCGCCAGCCGCATTGCACCGGCGTCTGTGACTGTTCTCCAGAACCGTGCGCGTGTATTGTCTGCAATGGGACGCCTCGCCGAAGCCCACCAGGACTATACAAAGACAATCGGGCTTGATTCGACACTTGTCGACCCTCGGTTCTACAGAGCCATGATCCGTTTGCAGAGCGGCGACGCCGAAAACTGCGCCGCAGACATCGAGTTCATGAAAAGAAATTTTGCCGGACAGAAACAGACTCTCATCGCAGAATCGACATTCCTGACATACACCGGCCGTTATTCCGAAGCTGTTCCTATTCTGACTGCCCTGATCGAAGAGCATCCTGATGCCGACTGCTATTCCAACCGTGCCCTCTGTTATCTGATGACAGATATGCTTCCGGAGGCAGCCGCCGATATTGCCGGCGGCCTTGAACTTGATCCGATCAACGGCGAACTTTTTCTCTACAGGGCGCTTCTAAACAAGATGCGCTATCGCCCCGATGATGCAAAAGCCGATGCCGAGAAAGCGCGTCTCTACGGAGTCGGGGCCGCACGTATAAAGGCACTCGGCCTGCAATAATACAAACAAATGTTAAACACAAGCACGATAATGCTCAACAAAAACATTGAAAAGAACCTTTTATCCTACTAATTTGTTAGGATAATAGATTGAATATTACGTTTTTTTCGTACATTTGCACGAAAATAGCTATTTACGTAATTATTACTTTGTTTAACAGACATTTCTAAAACTAAAATTCTTATTAAAATGACTACAGACATTATTGGCTTTTGGGCAGGACAGGTTTGGAACGCACTTAACGAAGCTGAGGTTCTTGGCCTCAAGCAAATCAAAAAAATCACCAAGCTGAAAGAAAAAGAAATCTACGCCGCACTTGGCTGGCTCGCCCGCGAAAACAAGGTTATGTTCAGTGAAACTGACGACGAGAAGAAAGAAATTCTCGTCAGCCTCATACAATAACAGACTATCTGTCGCATCCATCAAACTTATCAAACGAAGTCCTGACACAATCGATTGTCCGGACTTTGTTTTGTAGAAAACACTCCCCAACAGCACCCTCAACAACTCCAATGGAAGCTCTTGTCATCAGAAACACCGGCAGCCAATATACTGTGATGACCGCCGACAACCGTGAAGTAAACTGCAAGATCAAAGGCCGGTTCCGGCTGAAAGGTATCAGGACAACGAATCCTGTTGCAGTAGGCGACCGCGTAGTCATCAGCGAAGGTGTCGACGGAGCTGCATATATCACTGAAATCAAACCCCGCAAGAACTATATTATCCGGCGTGCGAGCAACCTTTCGAAAGAAGCCCATATCATTGCCGCCAATCTTGATCAGGCTCTGCTGATCGTAACGCTGACACATCCTGTCACTTCCACAACATTCATCGACCGATTCCTCTCAACAGCCGAAGCCTACCGGATTCCGTCGGTAATCGTCATCAACAAAACCGACCTCCTCGCCGACGAGGAATCACGCGAACTCCTTGATGCGGTCACTTATCTATACGAATCCATAGGCTATAAGGTTGTGCACACCTCCGCCCTTGAAAAAACCGGAATCGAAGAGGTCAGAAATATACTGTCAGGCAAAACCACTCTGCTTTCAGGCAATTCAGGCGTCGGTAAATCATCACTCATCAATGAGATTATTCCCGGACTGGACCTGCGCACCGCAGAAATTTCACAAACCCATCTGACCGGAATGCACACAACGACATTTTCCGAGATGTTTCCCATGCCCGACGGCGGCTATATCATCGACACTCCGGGAGTGAAGGGTTTCGGCACCATCGACTACGACAAATATGAGGTTGCCCACTTCTTTCCCGAGATCTTTGCGGTTTCGGAAAACTGCCGCTATGGCAACTGCACACACACTCACGAACCAGGATGCGCCGTGCGACAGGCTCTCGAAGACAACCTTATCTCCCAGTCACGCTACGCGTCATATCTATCGATTCTGGAAGATATCGACCACGAAAAATACCGCACAGGCTATTGAGTGCCCTATAGCCATCCAGATAACAAAAACACACCTGCACATCAGTAAACCAGACATGCAGGTGCATAAAAAAAAGAAAGAGTCAATCCCTTTGGAATTGGCTCTTAGTTCTTACTTCTGTTGTAAGGAGCTTCTACTTAGGCAGCTTTTGTAGTGTCTACAGCAGCAGTGTCAGCAGCAGCAGAATCAGCAGCAGTAGTGTCTACAGTTTCAGTTGCAGTAGTGTCTACAGTTTCAGTTGCAGTAGTGTCAGCAGTAGTTTCAGCTTTCTTAGCATCGTTGCAAGATAAAAGAGAAGCGCCGAATACAACAGCGAATAATAAAACTAACTTTTTCATTTTCGTTTTTTCGATTTAATAATAAAACAATTTTTTTAGCTTCAAAAACGATACAAAGTTACTAC
>JAIDXA010000103.1 GCA_029058705.1 Paramuribaculum sp.
CCCAAGGTTTGACTGCGATCACGACGACATCAGCACCTTCAGCAGCCATTACGTTAGAGGGCGTCAACTCTACCGCTGGATAAGCTTTCTTAAGCCTCTCGAGTTTGCCGTCGGAAGGATTTGCCACAATCACCTGACTTGTCGACTTGTCTATGACACCGGCCAACGCGCTTCCCATGTTTCCGGCTCCGATTATCGCAACTCTCATCCGAGACATGGCAGTTTTCAGTCTTCGACAGATTTCAGACGCGTCCGTATGTCGTTAAAAATATCATCAATCGAACCGGAACCTTTGATTCCATGATATTTTCCCTCATTGATATAGAATTCACGCAATGGAGCGGTTTGACGGTTGTAGACATTCAGACGCTCGTTGATCGTTTCGAGATTGTCGTCGGAACGGCCGCTCTCCTGTCCACGCTTAAGCAGACGCTCGATCAATTCGGCATCATCGACTTCAAGTCCGATCACGGCATTGACTTTTGCGCCGCGGCGGTCAAGCATCTTGTTGAGAGCCTCAGCCTGCGGAATTGTGCGGGGAAAGCCGTCGAATATCACACCGGAAGCAGTTTCCGGATTGCTGTCAAGAGTATTTTCAAGAATGCTGATCATCAGTTCGTCAGGAATAAGATGACCTTGGGAGATGTACTTGTCGGCAACAAGCCCGAGTTCTGTCTGACGGGCAATGTGGTCACGCAGAAGTTCGCCGGTAGAAATATGATAGAGACCGTATTCGTCAATCAAACGGGCGCTTTGAGTTCCTTTGCCGCTGCCGGGCGCGCCAAAAACAACTAAATTATACATAGTCGAATCAGTTAAAAAGGTAATTTGAATCTATTGGAAAATCCACTGAAAACCGCGCTATAAAGAGAAGCCTTCCGGCCTGACTTCATAGCGGGCGTCCGGACTCTCTCCGGATCAGGAATCCGGATCAATTATCGTGATCGGGCGAAAGAACCCATATGTCCGGAAGGTTTCGTGCCAGACCGTCAAGGTCGAGTCCGTAACCAATGATAAAGTCTGTCGGTATCTCGAAACCGACATAATCAGGCTTCACAGGAGTCTTGAGCGATTCCGGCTTGAAGAGGAGTGTCGCGATACGCACATCTGCCGGATTCTGTTTTTTGAGATCTTCCACAAGACGGTGGATCGTGTTACCGGTATCGACAATATCTTCGATAACAACCACTGTCCGGCCGGCGATATCCTCGCCCAGACCTATAACCTCTTTCACCACACCTGTCGAAGAAGTGCCTTCATAGCTCTTCAGTCTGATGAAAGTAATCTCAGCGTCAGGCAAATCCACTTCGCGGAACAAATCGCTTGCAAATGCAAACGCACCGTTCAGCACACAGATAAAAAGAGGTTTTTTTCCTTTGCAATCCGCTGTGATCTGCGCCCCAAGGACTTTGATACGGTCCTGGATTTTTTCCTTCTCAAGATAGGGCACGAAGGTCAGGCCCTTGTATGTTACCTGTTTCATGAGTATGGGAACTCTTTTTTTGGTTTATATTGGTGCAAAATTACTAAAAATCTCGCTTAGGAAAAAAGATTTTTATAATTTTGTAGAGGATTACAACCGGATGTCAGCCGGCATTTCACCCGCAGCGTTTCGGACTATTGATCCCGACAGTTTTTCCTTCCGAAAAAACCTTCCTGATTATGAAACTCTTCACAAACGATGACATACGCGCCATCGAGCGCCACACCTTCCAGTCAGAAGCCATTACGGCAATGACCCTCATAGAGCGCGTCGGGGAAGCGGCTGCCGCCGAGATTGCTTCGCGCTTCCGCCCGTCACGACGCATTGTCGTGTTCGCCGGCCCGGGAAACAACGGTGCCGACGCCCTGATGACTGCCCTCAACCTGTCATTGCTCGGATTCAACCCGACAGTCTATCTTTTCAACATAGGCGGTAACGCGCTCAAACCCGATTGCAAGAAATGCCGCGACATACTCATGAAGAAAGCCCCGGATGTCGAGGTCAATCAGATTGTCAAGACCTTCACGCCCGACCTGTCGGCCAACGACCTGGTCATCGACGGACTTTTCGGTTCCGGACTCAGGGAACCGCTGACAGGGGGATTCATGGCACTGGTCCGCTACATCAACGAATCGGGAGCCAAAGTCATTTCACTCGACATTCCAAGCGGCATGTTTGCCGAATGGAACCACGAGAATCAGGAACGCAACATGGTCCATGCCGACCTGACACTTGCTGTCCAATTCCCCAAAATCGCATTCTTCTTCGCCGACAATGCCGATATCGTTGGGCAGTGGAAGATTCTCGACGTCGGCATGAGCCGCGAAGCGACCGAAAAGACAAAAACGAACTTCCATCTCATAGAAGAGGGCGAAATCAAAGGTCTGTTGAAAAAACGCCCGGATTTCTGCAATAAAGGAGACTTCGGCAGCGGGCTTCTCGCCGCCGGTCGCTACGGAATGGTCGGCGCATCCGTTCTTGCTGCGAAAGGCGCCCTGCGGTCAGGCATCGGCAAACTTACGGTTTTCGGCCCGCAATGTTCATTCCAGGTTGTTCAGACAGCCGTTCCGGAAGCTCTTTTTGAAAGCGACGACGACAAACTCAGAATAACCGACATCACCCTCGACCATGACTACAACGCGATAGCCGTCGGCCCGGGCATAGGAACGGCGGAAGTTACCGTCGGCGCACTCGAGGCTCTTCTACAGCATTCCAAAAAGCCGCTTGTCATTGACGCCGACGCCCTAAACTGCATCGCCGCTCGCCCGACAATGCTCGACAAAATTCCGTTTCTGTCAGTCCTGACCCCCCACAACCACGAATTCGACCGCATTTTTGGCGTCCACACATCAGATGAAGCCCGACTTCTGAAAGCGCTCGAAGTGTCGCGCTACTACAATATCCTGATCCTTCTCAAAGGACGTTATTCAAAACTTGTCAGACCCGACGGCAAAGTCTACATCAACAACTCCGGATCGCCGGCACTCGCAACAGCCGGATCCGGCGATGTGCTTACCGGGATAATGCTATCCCTTATGGCTCAAGGCTACAAACCTGAAGTCAGTGCGATAATGGCAGCCTACATCCACGGACGCGCTGGCGAAATAGCCGGTGGAATCCACGGGGTCTATGGCACAATAGCGTCCGACATCGCCGACGCCACTGCCGATGCGATCCATCAAATAATGTCGCACGACCATAATTTCTAACCATTCTATCATCAACCTGACAGACAAATTGCAATGAAACACATCTCAGCAGCTTTTCTGATTTTCGCAGCATCCATTCCTGTCGGAGCCCAGACAGCCCAGAAACTTCAGGCAGGAAAACAAAACGAATACGCTCTGATCTATTCACTCCCGACCACGACGCTCGACATCACGCTCGAAGCTGAAAAAACAGTCAGAACGCCTGGCGAATTTTTCCGTTACGCAAAAAAATATCTTGGAGTAGACCCCATCACAGAACCATCGAGCAGCTATGAGCTGAAATCCGTCATCGTCACCCCGAGAGGCGTCACCGATCCCGAAGAACGCTATCAGGTTCAGTTCAAATCCGGATCAACACCGTTCATGATGATCAATGACCAGAACGCGCCTTTAAGTGTCAATTTTTCTGACATAACCACCCCCGAAGGGCCTGCGCTGCCGAGCCCGCGCAAAGCCCAGCCGACAATCCTCGAGCAGCCTGCCGCAAAACAGGCTGTCACGGCTGAAATGCTCCAAAGCCCGTCGTCGGCAAAACGCGCCGAACTCGCCGCAGCACGCATCTACGAGCTGCGCGAGACACGTTCGGACATTCTTTCCGGAAATGCCGACAATATGCCCGCCGATGGTCAGGCCATGCAGCTCGTCCTCGACAATCTCGCCGCTCAGGAAGAGGCTCTGACCGCAATGTTTCTCGGAACAGTATCGACATCGACCGATGTCGCCACCTACAGTTTCACACCGGCCGAGACTAATCCGCGCCAGATAATATCCCGTCTGTCCATGACCGACGGATTCGTCGATCCCGATGATCTTTCGGGAGCTCCGGTCTATCTGGACGTAACAGTTACCGAACGGGGAGTTCTTCCGAAAAACGAAAAAGGAGAAGAGAAGCGCTTCCCGAAAGGCGGTCTTGCCTACAGAATTCCAGGAAAAGCCAAAGCGACTGTAAGCTATGATGGCAAACGTTTTGCCAATCTGACTGTCGACGTAGCGCAGTACGGCATTGTTTTTGGAATCGATCCCGGACTGTTTACTGACAAAAAAGCCCCCGCCTACGTAATATTCAACCCTACAACGGGAGCCATAACCGAGATCGGCACTCTGTCCGAATAATCCCACCTCATCATCCCCCAAAAAACGAATCAACGATAAGAGCCGCGGCAATTGCCGCGGCTCTTTCTTACGGGGCCTGCCGCACAAATTCTACCATGAAAACACCTGTGTACGACAGTCAAGACCCCGTTTAGGTCTATTCCGTAGAGTGGATATCAGAATATCGGGAATGTAGACTCCGAATCAACAAATTTACGTCGCCAGTCAGATTCGCTCATGCAAAGAATCATGATTCCCTGAATCAGATTCACAATTCCCCACAGACCGCATGTACAAAGCGACAGAACGATATTGATTATGCCAGCCGCAGTCTTCCCGATAAGGAAATACTGCAAGCCCAATCCGCCTATCAGAATTGCAAGCACACCGCACACGGTCTTCTTCGAATCATCTGACGCGGCAATCCCCTCCGAGCCATTTCTGTTGCAGACCTCCATCAGTTCCGGATAGGAATAGAGCGGACGCCAGTCGCCGCCGTCGGCACTGACCATAGTCTGGGGCGTGACAGGATACGCCGAAAGCTGTTCTTTGCTCATCGGGCCAACCGTTTGGCCATTAAACTGAATATAGTACATCATAACAGTATCAGATTGATTATGTATTATTCCTCATTGGGCACAGGTCCATATTCGTTTGTCTCCGCTTTCGATTCCTGGCAATACCAGACAAGCAGTATGATCGAACCGATGCAGCACAGAAAGTTCAGAAGATAGAACCATCCGGAACGACCCGTGTCATGCAGACGGCGGACAGAAACTGCAAGTGTCGGCAAAAAGAACAACAGATTGACTATGCCGGTAAAGCTATAGAACCCGATCGGAAGATCTGCAATATCTCCGCTGAGGGCAAATTGCACCAGATCATTGCCCCAGATGCCCTGCCCTATGCCAGCCGTAACAAAACTGATGATATATGTGAACAGGATCCACCACCAGAACTCCGAACGTGACGCACGGCCGGAAAAAACAGCATATTTGCTCATCCCGATCTTTATAGCCTCCATAAACGACACCTGACGCTGCACCGCCGGATGATATTCCGGAGCAGCACCCGTGCCACGTGAAAGAAGTTCCATAAGTTCCGGATAAGTATAAAGCGGACGCCAATCACCGCCGTCGGCGCTGACCATTGTGTCGCGATTCACCCCATAGGCAAAAATCTGTTCGCGATTCATCGGGCCGGTCACCTGCCCCTGATACATTATGTAATAAACCATAATTGAAGATATTAAGGATTTGTAAAAACTTCAAGCAAAAAGTTAATTACACCAAAGATATAAATAAAAATCCATATACAGCATTACTATATATGGATTTTTTCATTTTTTTTTCTTCAAAAAGCCTTTTAGGTCTTACATCGGCCTCCGGCCACCTGGACCTCCGGGGCCTCCGGGTCCCATACGTCTTTCCCGCGACGCCGGTTCATTGCCCTTACCGAACGTATTGAACCGATAGCTGACTGTGAACATGAAATAACGGGTCAGATCGTTGTAGGCGATATCGTCGATATAGTTGGCCGACGTTGTCCGTTGAATATTTGATTTCTGTTGCAGAAGATCATAAGCCTTGAGCGAAAAAGTCAGCGACTTGTCGCGAAGCACCTGATAGGAGATCGAAGCATTCCACATCCACTCGTTCTTGTCATAGCCGGCGGAATATCCGCGTGTTCCGGTATAATTAAGATCGGAATTGAGGATAATCCCTATCGGCGTATAATAATATGCCGAGAAGTTGCCGCCATAATTATGAACCGTCATGTTGCTGCTGGTCTGAAGAGTGTTGGAGATATTCTGAATGGAATAGCGCGGCCTCAGTTCAAACTCCAGATTATCGGGACGGAATGCGATCGATGGCATAAGATTGACTGAAACCGAGAAACTGCGGTTTCGGTTTCCATTATTGAATCCGATCTGCTGGTTGAACATCGTGAAGACATGGGCAGAGACCTGCCACGCCTTGTTGCGCAACGGCTGCGACATCATTGCCATGAGACGTCCGTTCCACACTCCGTTGACATTCTGATAGGTGGTGGTAGCCCCGCCGGTCTGCGAGTCATAGGTAGTGCGTGACACTATACTGTTCTGGGTCACGGCAAAATCGCCCATCACCATGATCGAACGCTGCGCGGCCATGTTGAAGCCCTGGTATCTCAGGCGCACATTATGCGAAAACGAAGGATCGAGATTAGGATTACCGACAACTATGTTCATCGGATTGGAAAGATCGGCAACCGGTTGCAATTGTGTCATGGACGGTTGCGAAGAACGCCCCATGTAGTTCAACTGCAACGATGCGCTTTTGCCCATCTTATACCGATAACGCAGAAACGGAGCGAAATTCCACACCCAGCGGGTCGGTATGCTTTTGGCATCGGTTATCAGATTCTCGCTTTTCGACATCGACGGGACCAGCGACAGCCCTACATCAAGATTGTGTGTTTTCGATACATGCTTGTAGCCGAAACGGACATCCTGTGTCATGAAATCATTCCGGAAACGGTTGGAAAGCGAATCGTTGAGAACAGATGTCGAATAGTCGATATCCGGAAGGACTCCCGTCTCCATGCCATCGGGATAAACCACGGGATGGTCATAGACGAGTTTGTCCGTATTGTTCCAGCGATACTGCGCACGGTAGGCAAACGTAAGGAAATTCCCCTTTTTGGGATCGCCCAGAGGCTCGGTCCATGTCAGACGGCCTGAGGCCATGTCGCTCCACGTATGGTTGTCCTCAAACTGGTCGTAGACATCGATCGAATCGTTGAACAGATAGAAGAGCGAACGCGAATAGGCGTCGGTATATTCCCTCACATTCGAATGACTGTAGCGGAGGTTGACAGAGAATGACCGTCCCGGCTTATTTCTGAAATTATGGGAGTAGATCAGCGAGCCTCCGAATTCAAACGATTTTCCGCGCGATGACTCGCGGTTGAAAGTGTTGCTGACACGGGTGCGCGACGGATCGCCCGCCATGACAAGCGTCGAGTCCACCGAATTCGAAAGATTCCGGTTGAACGATATGTTGGGACGGAAGTCGATTGTATTGAACGAGTCGGGTTTCCACTCTATCCGGAAATCCGCCCTGACGTTATGTCCACGATCCCGATTGTCTTTCCAAAGGTTTGAAAACGAGACAGAGTCGGCAAACAGCCGCTCCCGATTTGTTGTCTGGATACTCTTACGGTCCGTATGGCTGTACATCACATCGCCCCCGACCCTGAATTTCTCGCCATTCCCGACATTGAAGTTGACACCGAACGCCTGTGATGTATTGATCCCGTTCGTTCCGCCGAAACGCCGGAATCTGCCACCATTGCTGTCTGTAAAGCCAAGTTCGTTGATGTTATTGAAATTTCCGAGAAGAGTCACCTGGTTGTCGTTCCAGAATCGGTTGACATTAAACGATCCCATGTAGCGGCTGTCTGTTCCGTAACCGCCTTCGACAGTGCCGAAATAACCGTTTTTCATTCCAGGTTTGACAGTGAGATTAATGACAGTCTCGTCCTCACCGTCATCAACGCCCGTCAATCTGGCAAGATCGCTTTTACGGTCAACCACCTGCAGCTTTTCAATCATATTGACTGGAAGATTTTTGGATGCCACTTTAGGGTCATCGCTGAAAAACTCCTTGCCGTCGATAAGAATCTTCGTCACCTCTTTGCCGTTGGCTGTTATTTTACCGTCGCTGTCGACTTCCACTCCCGGCAGACGTTTGAGAAGATCTTCAACAACAGCATTGGGCTGGGTCTTATACGTGTCGGCATTATATTCGATCGTATCCTCCATAACTTTGACAGGAGTCTTCACCCCTGTGACACGAACCTCGCCGAGAAGAATCGTATTCGAACCGAGAACGACCGGTTCGAGTTCGACATTATTCTTTCCCACAGAGGTCTGCGTGAAGTTATCGTTATATCCCAGATATTTAGTCTGGACAAGATATTTACCGGCCTTGACTTCAGGGATTGAATAATAGCCATCCGCATCGGTAACTGTCCCTGTGACAAACGATGAATCTCGGGCTGAAAGCAAGCGGATGCTCGCGCCTGTCACCGGCTCCCCGTCGCTGTCAAGCACTTTTCCGCGAATCACCATTGAATACGCAGTGGCCGAAACCGCTGCAAGAACGGCAATGATAAATAATTTTCTTAAAGACGTTTGCATTGATAAAGTCATATATCCGGGAGTCTCGTCACCGAGCAATTCAATCTCCGGAATTAAAAAAATAAAAAAAGCTTACAGATTAACAGACGCTGTTAACCTAATAAAGTTTAATCCACGGTTAAATTTTTTATAGAATGTTTCTTTTTCATGGCACATGTCAAAAACTTTAACAGCTCCAGGAACGTCTATATAATGGAACGACTCTTAATTCGTCTAACTATGAAACGTCTGTCACACATAATTCCGATAACATTCGCCGCCACTCTATGCGGGTTGGCATCATGCGACGCCGTATGGGACACATCGCTTGACTCCGGGACCCCATACAGCTACTATTACGGATGGGACGGCGAATGGCTTCCGACACTGCCTGGAGCGCCGCTCATATCACCTTATTATTATGGCGGATCCGCCTACCCTATCGGCGGATGGGGGCCGGTCCACAGACCCGGATACGGCCCGGTCATCGCTCCCGTAAGACCCAATACCCCCTCCGGAACAATCCGGCCGGGACAGTCCGCGACACCCCTTCCACCGGCGTCAACGCGCCCGTCAAAGCCTGCTGTCCCGGCAAATCCGTTGCCGACCGGCTCCAATCCCGGACTGCAGGTCCCCCCTCCCGGAACAGGAATAACATTCCATCCCGATCAGGGACGCCACTGACCGGTTTCTCCATCCGGCAAAAATGCATCATGGCATTCGTTAAATTTGGTTTAAAAACAAACTTCTTTTAACGAGCAGCATAATGTTATGCCAAAAATTAGTAATTTTGTCGCTTGGAAAAAATCATTTATATTATAACGTGAAACCAAAATACATTTTTGTCACAGGAGGCGTTGTTTCCTCATTGGGAAAAGGAATCATATCCGCATCGCTTGCTTGTCTGCTCAAAGCCAGAGGCTACCGTGTAACAATCCAGAAGTTCGATCCATACATCAATATCGATCCCGGCACACTGAACCCTTATGAGCATGGCGAATGCTATGTGACAACCGACGGTCGCGAAACAGACCTCGACCTCGGCCACTACGAACGTTTCACCAACGTCCGGACAACCAAAGCCAACAATATAACGACCGGACGCATCTACCAGAACGTCATAGACAAGGAACGCCGAGGCGACTTTCTCGGCAAAACCGTCCAGATAGTCCCACACATCACAGATGAGATCAAACGCAACATCAAACTGCTCGGCAACACCGGAGAATATGACTTCATAATAACCGAAATCGGAGGGACTGTAGGCGACATCGAATCGCTTCCCTTCCTTGAAGCGGTCAGACAGCTGCGATGGGAGCTCGAATCCGACAGCCTGTGCATTCATCTTACCTACATGCCATACCTTAAGGCTGCCAAGGAACTCAAGACCAAACCGACCCAACACTCGGTCAAAAAGCTCCAGGAACTTGGAATACAACCCGACGTGCTCATTCTACGCACTGAACATGACATTCCGGTCTCGATGCGGCGCAAGATCGCGCAATTCTGCAATGTCTCCCCCGACGCCGTGTTCCAGTCCATCGACCTCCCGTCGATCTACGAAGTGCCCGTTGCGATGCACAACCAACACCTCGACGACGTCATACTGAACAAAACCGGAGTGAATGATGCCGCCGAACCCCACATGGAACCATGGCTCGCATTTCTCGACAAACTCCACAACGCGAAAGAAACCGTCCGCATCGGACTTGTCGGAAAATATGTCGAACTGCAGGATGCATATAAATCGATCAACGAATCACTGTTGCAGGCCGCAACCTACTGCGACCGAAAACTCGACCTCGTCTATGTCCACAGCGAGAAACTGAACGACTATAACGCCGGGGAAAAACTTTCGGAAATGGACGGTGTCATAATTGCGCCTGGCTTCGGCCAACGCGGAATCGACGGTAAATTCTCGGCTCTGAAATGGTGTCGCGAACACGACGTTCCAACCTTCGGGATATGCCTTGGAATGCAGTGTATGGTAATTGAATTCGCCCGCAACGTTCTCGGGCTCGCGAATGCCAACTCAACGGAAATGGATCCCTCGACCACGGCCAACGTCATAGACCTCATGGAAGAGCAGAAAAGCATCTCTAACCTCGGAGGCACAATGCGTCTCGGAGCTTATGAATGCCGCCTCGCTCCCGGAAGCCTTGCGGCGGAAGCCTACGGAAAGGAAATTGTCAGCGAACGCCACCGTCACCGCTTTGAATTCAACAGCGACTACCGCGCTGAATTTGAAAATTCAGGAATGTCCTGTACAGGCGAGAATCCCGACACACGACTCGTTGAAATTGTCGAGATTCCTGGAAAAAGATGGTTTCTCGGAACGCAATATCATCCGGAATACACCTCTACCGTTCTCTCTCCCTCACCTCTGTTCCTTTCCTTCATGCGCGCCGCCATAGAATATGGAGCAGAAAAACAATCCGACATCCACTAAACAGATATCCAACTAACGAAGTAAAAACGCCCGATGAACAAAACCAATTTTCTTGGCATCCTGCTGATGGGAGCAGTCATAATGCTTTTCATGTACATCAACCAGCCGTCAGCCGAACAACGTGCGGAAATGGCTGAAAAAGCACGTCAGGAACAAGCCCAAGCCCAGCAATCAGACGTAGATACAGCCGCTAAACTGACTGACACCCTTGTCACCCCGCAGGAACGTCAGACAATAATCTCGACCATTCGCGAATTCGGGTCGAAAGACTCCGCCGGTGTCGTCACACTCACTGCGCCCAAAGTGCGCATGACTTTGACTGCCGACTCGATTGTCGGAGGCATCGTATCCATAAGCGACGGAACACAGGTGGCGCTCAACGGCATTCTCACATCAAGCTATGGCTCTCTCCCCCGCGAAAAAGCCGCCGAAGCCTGCGCCACCCTTAGAAAGGCACTTGCCGACGTTGCCCGCTACAAAGGATTCTCCGCCCATCTTGGAGGCGACTCGACCACAGTGCGTCTCGAGAACTCACGCCTGGCTCTTGACATATCAAACAAAGGCGCTGTGATAGCCCGCGCTGCCGTCAAAGGCTACAGCCGTTTCGACTCGACCGAAGTCACTCCGATCGAACCCGGAGCCGACAGCTACGGCTTCACACTGACATCGGCAAGCCAGCGATTCAACACGAGCGATTTCTTCTTCAACGTAACCGAACAGACCGATTCGACCGTCACACTCAAGCTCCAGCTTGGCGACGGTGCTTCATGGGGCATCCGGTACACATTGCCCGCCGACAGCTATCTCGTCGGCATGGAAATCATTCAGGAAGGCATGAATAAAGTCATTCCGCCGTCGGCAACCACAATGGAGTTCAACTGGAATCAAAAGATGGCCCGCAACGAAGAAGGACGCATGTTTGAAGAGCAGAACTCTGCCATTTATTATATGAATGCAGGTGGCGATGTAGATTATCTCAGCGAGAATTCAGAAGATTCGGATGAAATCACACAGCGAATCAAATGGATCGGCTACAAAAACCAGTTCTTCTCGACAATATTCATTCCCGACGGAAACTTCAACGGAGCCAATCTCTCTTCAACCCCTCTCAAAGAAAACGCCGCATTTCTTAAAAACCTAACGACTCAGGCCGAACTTGACTACTCTTCGACACTTGCCACTCCGGCAGCTTTCACAATCTTCATCGGCCCCAACTCCTATCCGCTCCTGTCGGATCTCGAGGAGACAATCACCCCCGACGAAAACCTCCATCTGACAAAACTCATTCCCCTCGGATGGACTCTTTTCAGATGGATCAACACCCTGATCGTAATTCCGGTATTCACTCTCCTTGGCAAATACATAGCTTCATACGGAATCATAATTCTCCTGCTGACAATCTTCATCAAGCTCATCCTCTTTCCATTCACCTACAAGAGCTACATGTCACAGGCCAAGATGCGCGTACTCGCTCCCGAAATCAAGGAAATCAACGACAAATATCCTGGTCAGGAAAACGCCATGAAACGCCAGCAGGAATCAATGGCGCTCTATTCAAGAGCCGGCGCATCGCCCATGTCCGGCTGTCTGCCCATGCTGCTCCAGATGCCTATCCTTATCGCCATGTTCCGTTTCTTCCCGTCGGCAATTGAGCTGCGCGGACAATCATTCCTCTGGGCAGCCGACCTCTCGGCGCCCGACTACATCATCTCGCTGCCGTTCGCCATACCCTTCCTTGGCAGCAAGCTGTCGCTATTCTGCCTTTTGATGACTGCCACCAACATCATCTACACCCGTATAAACATGCAGAACCAGCCCGGCGGCAACTCAATGCCCGGAATGAAATGGATGATGTATCTCATGCCAGTCATGTTCCTGTTCTTCTTCAACAACTATGCGGCAGGTCTCAGCTACTACTACTTGCTTTCACTGCTCATCACGATTATCCAGACATACATCTTCCGTCAGGTAGTCAATGAAGAAAAAGTCCGCGCGACGATGAAAGCCAACGCAAAAAAACCGAAGAAAAAATCCGGATTCATGGCCCGTCTCGAAGAAGCACAGCGCCAGCAGCAGGCAATGCTTCGCGAACAGGAAAAACAACGCGCCAAGAAACGTCGTTAATATAATATCACAACAACACAACAAACACCCAGACCCATATGATCTCACCTAAAATCCAGACTGCAATCAACGACCAGATCAATGCTGAATTCTGGTCTGCATACCTCTATCTCTCAATGGCCATGAACTTCGAATCGAAAGGCCATGCCGGAGTTGCCAACTGGTTCCGGATTCAATTCCGCGAAGAACAGGCTCACGCCGAAATCCTGATCAACTACCTCAACCAACGCGGAGGCCGCGTTGTTCTCGCCCCGATAGCAGCTGTCGAAACAGAATGGGCTACGCCCCTTGCTGCATTCGAGGCCACTCTCGAACACGAGCAGAAAGTCACATCACTGATCAACAATCTCTTCGCACTCGCTGAAGAAGAAAAAGACTACGCAACCCGCGATCGCCTCGCCTGGTTTGTCAGCGAACAAGTCGAAGAAGAAGACAACTGCCGCCAGCTGATCGACAAATACCGTCTTATAGCAGACAACGGAATGGGGTTATACATGCTTGATCAGGAACTTGCAACACGCACCTACGCTGCTCCATCGCCACTTTCCACAGCTGAATAAATCCGGAAAATCACAACAACCAAATTGATGAGGCTGTGTCAAAATAGGCGCAGCCTCTTTTTTATAACCTGTTGAAAAACATAAAACAAAGCCCTGACTTTCACA
>JAIDXA010000104.1 GCA_029058705.1 Paramuribaculum sp.
CGATAAATGTCGACACAACGCGCCACAACCACGACCGGCTCATAACTATAGGCGATATCAAAATCGGCCTGATTTCAGGAAAAGAAATGCTACCCGGCCAAAAAATAGACTATGCTCTTCTGTGCAAAGGCTATCGGTCAGGAATAGCTGTTGTCAATGACCGATTCTCACCCGACACAATTCTGCTTGCCGCAGACCTCAATCCGCGGACAGCGATGCGCTACATCAACGAATGCAATGATCTTGAAATACCATATGTCAATATGAGAGAGCGGAAATGGTCGCGTCCTTATCCGATTTCGTCAAATCCAATTGTAAAATAACTGCGAGCCGCATCCTTAGGCCGCAGGATCTCTGAATTGGCAATAATAACATCCAGATCTACCACTACATGTTTCCCGTCTCCTTTTTCACGGCCACATTCCGCTTCATAGGTTTTACAGATACGCTCCATCTCACTTGAAGAGAATGAAGAAAAACCGGCTGCAACAGCATTGGAATAGAACGAACCGTCGCCACTGACCGATGGGGTGCGATAGACCGATGACCAGCGCATATCCGACAAAACCGCCCTCAAGTGACTGATTGCCCTTTCCACCTGAAGATCTGCGTCTTCCACATTGCTGCCGATACTGATCACAAAGCTGTTCCTCATCCTTAACTCTCCTTTATAGATAAAGCAATTCGTTTGCGTTCATGATCAAGCCTTATTATCCGTGCGGATAGTATCTGTCCGATCTTCACTATCTCAAGCGGAGAAGAAATCCGGCGGCAGCTCATTTCCGACACGTGAACAAGACCCTTCTCCTTTATGCCAAGATCCACAAAAGCGCCGAAAGCAGTCAGATTAACCACCTTACACCTTACAGTCATATTCTCGTGCAGGTCCTCAAAAGTCTGCAATGACGAATCTCGCCAATCAGAATCGTAAGCTTCACGGGGATCCCGCCCTGGCTTAGCCAGCTCACCGATAATATCCTGAAGAGTTTCGGGACCGACCGATTCACTTATAAAGGCTTTTACATCGATTTCAGCAAGCGCGGAATCGTTGCCTATCATATCCTCTACATTTTTCCCTACCGAGCGGGCCATACGACCGACGAGCTCATAGCTCTCGGGGTGGACCGCACTGTTGTCAAGAGGATTCTCCGCACCATGAATCCGAAGGAATCCCGACGACTGTTCATATGCCTTAGGGCCAAGCCGAGGTACTTCGAGGAGCTCCTTCCGCGAAGAAAAATCGCCATTTGCACGACGGTAGTCTACAATATTTGCGGCAAGAACCGGACCAATACCTGCCACGTAGCTCAACAACTCGACCGACGCAGTGTTAAGGTTAACTCCAACCTCGTTGACACACTGGCTCACTGTAAAGTCAAGACTGTCGCGCAGTTTTGTCTGATTGACATCGTGCTGATATTGCCCGACGCCTATCGATTTGGGATCTATCTTCACAAGCTCGGCAAGTGGATCCTGCAATCTTCTGCCTATTGAGATGGCACTGCGAAACGTCAGATCAAGATCCGGGAACTCTCTCTGGGCAACCTCCGATGCGGAATATATGCTTGCTCCCTGTTCGCTGACTCGCTCGACCATGACACCTTCTGGAAAACCGACATTCATAAGAAAAGTTTCGGTTTCAGCAGATGCAGTTCCATCGCCAAGCGCAATCAGGCGACACGAATGCTTCGAAACGAGTTTTTTCAGAATTTCGGCGGCTTCTTCCTGACGGTTATGAGGCGGAACAGGATAGATGACAGCCGTTTCAAGAAGGTCGCCATGCCTGTTCAGGCAAGCCACCTTACATCCGGTCCTGAAACCCGGATCGATCGCCACAACCGGTTGTGCAGTGACGGGCGGGGCCAGCAGAACCTGTCGCAATCCGGCTGAAAACAGGTCTATAGACTGACTGTCGCTACGCTCCTTCACCTCAGCGAGAAGTTCTGTCGTTATTGATGGCAGAAGCAATCTCCTGTAGCTGTCTTTGACCGCTTTGACTATGATCTGTCTTGTTTGCTCTGAGCCGTCTCGCTTCAGGATGCGCGATTCAATAATCGACAAAGCCTTATCATCATCCACCTCCACTGACAATTTAAGAGCGGATTCACTCTCTCCCCGCCTCAATGCGAGATAGGAATGCGCGGCAATACGCTCGAAACTTTGTGAAAATCCGGCATAATCAGCGTATTTTGCATCTGAAACAGCTCCACGGCAACACAGACGTCCCGAACGATATACCATACGGCGCAAGGATGCTCTGACAGAAACATTCTCGCTTATCCATTCCGCGATTATATCCGACGCGCCCTTTAATGCAAGTTCCACAGACGGGAATCCATCGCAGACAAACCTACGCGCCTGCGATTCGACTTCACGAGATTTCTGCGCCATTATAATCCTGGCCAATGGTTCAAGCCCGGCATCACGCGCAACTGTTGCCCGCACCCTTCTTTTCGGTTTATAAGGAAGATAATAGTCCTCAAGACGGCGCGGATCAAAGCATTCGGCAATCGCATCACGCAACTGCCCGGTAAGTTTGCCTTGCGAGTCTATGGACTCGATGATAGTGGCCTTCCGTTTC
This sequence comes from Paramuribaculum sp., assembly GCA_029058705.1. Taxonomy (GTDB): domain Bacteria; phylum Bacteroidota; class Bacteroidia; order Bacteroidales; family Muribaculaceae; genus Paramuribaculum. The sequence goes on from JAIDXA010000104.1 coordinate 2,582, forward strand.
TCAAGCGCGCGCAGGGCTTCCATCCTGTCAAGAATTCGTTTAACCGAAATCTCGTCAAGAGATCCGGTTCTCTCCTTCCGGTAGCGCGCGATAAACGGCACGGTCGCCCCGTCATCGGCAAGCGCGACCACATTTCTCACCTGACTTGATCCAAATCCCAGTTCAGAAACAATCTGCCCTATAAGCTTATCAACCGGATTCATTTCTTCTTGCGAAGTGTTAGCACTGTTATTTCGGGAGTCGCCCCAAGCCGCATAGGCATGCCGACCGTACCTACACCGATATTGACATACAGTGGATGACTCCCTTCACTATCATTATATAGTCCGCCCCATGTGTCATAGCGGAAGCATGCAGGTGAAATCCCGCCCACCTCCATCTGCATCGCATGGGTGTGTCCGGAGAGCGTAAGGTCAATCTTTTTGTCTTTGCTTCCGGCGATTTCCTGACTCCAATGCGCTGGATTATGGGTCAACAGAATCTTTACTGTCGGGTCGGCGAGGCTGTCATACGAATCTTTCAAGGATCCATAGACCTTGAATGGAGGATCCCCTATATTCTCGACTCCGATAATAACTATTGAATCACCGTCTGCGTAAAGGCAATCCGACTCATTCAAAAGCAGCTTCCAACCGATGCTGCGTTGCATCGCCTCCAGCTTCGCCACATCTTCTGCTTTCGCCTCCTCACTTGGCCAGACAGAATAGTCTCCATAATCATGGTTTCCCATAATCGAATAGACTCCATGAGGAGCATCGAGCCTCGACAACGGAGCTAGATGATACACCAGCTCCTGACTGTGACGGTTGACAATATCTCCAGTAAATACAATCACGTCGCCGTTAAGAGAGTTTATGCGGTCAACAAGCTGACTGACAAATGCGGTGTCTGTTCCGAAGGTGCCTGTATGGAGATCCGAAAACTGAACTATACGCATCCCGTCGAACGCTTCCGGAAGATTTTCGACCGGAATGTCAAACTCACGGATCTGAATCCGATATCTGTTGACAATCGCGCCCCACCACATTGCCAGAAACAGGACAACCGCTCCGACAGCACCTGCAACCGACAGCCAACGAAACCGCTTCCGGTTAAAAAGCTTCGGAAGCGACGCTATCAGATCGAATACGACAAAAAGGAATTTTGCCGCATACACACTGAAAAACGAGAACAGCAGCCACATTATGGTGCGCAACATCGCGTCATCGCCTGACCTATATGGCAGACACATCGCAACTCCAACCATCAGATAGAGAAGCCCTGCGGTCCATGCCTGAATTTTTGACGGCACACGCGAAAAACAACGTGACTTCGATATGCGTAATATATAACAATCAATGGCGACACAGAAGATCGCCATTATCAAAATCGGAACAATAGGAAGACGCATAGTTATTCAGATTATTTCAGTACCACTCCATTGAACGGAGAGAAAACAACGACAGACCGAATTGCCCTGATCAGGCCAATTCAGCGGCTTCCAATTTGTTTTTGAGAGGATTCGAATACATGACCAGCATCATCTCACGCATGAATTTCCGATCCAGAGATGAAACATTCTCCAGTCTTACCGTGTCGAGTTTCTTATCAAGATAGGTGTTGAATTCGTCAACATCCCGCTCGGTGTAACAATCCGCGAATCGGTCTGTCGAATGCAGCAGATCATAAGCAATGTAATTGATCGGATATATCTTATATCCAAGATGGATATGCCGGTCTATCAAGCTGCAGACCCGCTTGACAACCTCAATCTTGTCTGTTTCGCATGACAGATGGCTGAGATCTTCGTTTATACACTTCCCTATTTCAAAGTGGACTCGTCCTTTATACTGAAGCAGACCTGTTTCCATGCTCAGCAGATCATCATGTTGAGACTTCCGGAAATCCGGATCAAGCTTTCTAAGCAAAAACTCACGGGCTTTCAAATGGTCATTGGGATCGTATTCATAGGTAATCGAGACCGGAACTATATCAATCGACTGAAGATTATCGATGACCGAACCTCCGCCAGCCAGCGCAAGCATCTTTACAAGAGCCTCCTGCGTACGGTCGTTCGAATCTTTTGCACGGCCCTCTCGTTGAGCGATCCATACGCTCTGATGCTTCTCATTGATATCATAGTGGATATATGCCGACAGCTGCTTTGCCGCCTCTAAAGCCTTGGTCATTTTAAGGTCTCTCTTTACAATGAAGCTTTTATTCAGCTTGACGAGGTCGGTTATCCAGTCGAAAATCAACAGATTGTTCCCGATCGCCACTTCCGATGTCGGCCAGTTGTTGATCAGGAAACCGTAATTGAGAAACGATGCGTCAAGTACGATATCACGATGATTGGACAAAAAAGTATAACTTTTGCCACGCTCAAGATTCTCAAGCCCGCCAATCGTAACCCCATCTGTCGTCTTTGAAACAAGCAACTGAAGGAACGGCAGCATCATTTCGCGCTGAAATGTCGAATTATCGGGTATTGATTTCAATTTTTCGACAAATTCAGGAAAATCGACATCCGGCATAACATACTTCACTGCATGTTCAAAACCCGGTTCGACAACAAGCTCAGCCATACGAGCCTTGAACTCATTGTCGCTATAGGGCTGTATATCCTTAAAATCAATTTCTTCAACCATAAGAAACACAAATTGAGATTTCACTTCCATCTATGCCAGACGGGAGAGAAGACTGACACAAATATTTTTCAAAATTAGACAAAAAAATCCATGCGACAATATTGACAGCAGAATCTTAGCTTTTTTTAATAGAACCTATATTCCGAATGAGCCCACTTCAAAAATCCATGGAAAAACATCCCTATAAATCAATCCGACAAGCCCTTGGCGCTACAATAGGTCCGCCATTTCTCAACCATTGCGGTCATGTCGGGAGGAATCGGCGCCTCGAAAAACATTTCATCACCGGTTTCCGGATGGACGAAGCCGAGAGTTCTCGCATGCAGCGCCTGGCGCGGACAGATTTCGAAACAATTCCTGACGAACTGCATGTAAGATGACGAACGCTCACCACGCAGAATCTCGTCGCCCCCATAACGCGCATCATTAAAAAGCGTATGGCCGATGTAGCGCATATGAACACGGATCTGGTGGGTCCGGCCTGTTTCAAGCCGACAGCGCACAACCGAAACAAACCCCAGATTCTCGACAAGGCTATAGTGAGTGACCGCATGCTTGCCAAGCGCCGGATCGTCCAGAACCGCCATCTGCATCCGGTCCTTGGGATTACGCCCGATATTTCCTTCTATTCTTCCGTCAGCCGGCTGAGGCACACCCCAGACCACTGCGATATACTCACGCCGTGTAGTCTTATTGAAGAACTGCTTGCCCAGATGGGTTTTGGCGTCTGGAGTCTTCGCGACGACAAGCAATCCGGACGTATCCTTGTCAATCCGATGGACAAGCCCCATGCGTGGATCATTCACGTCATAATCCGGGTTATCCCGGAAATGCCATGCGAGAGCATTGACCAGAGTGCCGCTGTAATTTCCGTGACCGGGATGCACAACCAGCCCTGCCGGCTTGTTGACAACAAGCAGGTGGGAATCCTCGTAAACGATATCGAGGGGAATATCCTCCGGAATTATTTCAAGTTCATAACGCGGACGATCCATGACAACACTGACCACATCAAAAGGCTTCACCCTATAATTGGATTTAACCGGTTTGCCGTTAACCAACACGCATCCGGCGTCCGCCGCCTGCTGAACTCTATTACGCGAAGACTTCTCCAGCCTGGAGACCAAAAACTTATCAACGCGCAACAACTGCTGTCCTTTATCGGCAACAAAGCGAAAATGCTCAAACATTTCGCAATCGTCATTAATCGGCCCTGCGCCTGAGCCGTTCAGTTCATCAAGACAATCTTCTTCCATCAATGAATTCAGCCAATAAACGTATTTAGAAAAGATTCAGCTTTTCAACAGTAAAAGTAGTATCAATCTGCATTGAATCCACCTCAATTTCGTTATTCAGAATCTCCTCAGGCAAACCTGCACCGATCTCCATAACTATTTCAGCGGTAACCGGCACACGTGCCCCCGCCATCAGGCGCTTTCCATCACGCTTGACCGAAAGAACAAGATCCTTGAAATCCGACGGGACAGTATCTACCCTTACATTTTTAATGCCGAGACCGTCCAGAACCGAACGAGCCTGACGGTAAGAGATGTCGGTAAGAGCCGGGAGCAACACCTGACGTGGAGTGAACGCATTTATAGACAGATATACCATACAGCCGTCCTTTGCCGTGCTATTTGCCTTGGGAGTCTGATCCACAACCTGACCCGGTCTCAATGCTGAATCGTGGATCGAATCTGATATGCAGACCTCAAAACCGGCGGCCACCAGCACCTCTTCAGCCTCATAGACAGACATCCCCCTGACAGGAGGAACAACAGTTTCCTTGCCATGACGAGTCCAAACATCGAGCCACTGAGAAACCAGCCATACCAATAAAACTCCAACAATAGCCATTAAAAGCAAATTGAGGATGACCGTCAAAAGCGTCCTGGCCTTTTTATTATTATTCTGCAACTTCTGTTCCACTTAATTCAATATCTAAATAGTATTCTTTCGTTCAACAATCCGGCTTCCATTCATGCGCATTCCAAGAATGCAACAGATGCCGTTGTCAACAATTGTGCAAAAGTAGCCAAAAACAATGATATGGCCAACACTATCCACATTTTTTGCCACGGCAGACGCATCTTGATTTTTTACTTAAGTTTTTACAACATCAAAACTTTTTAAGGCCAAAGGAAACAACATCGCACAACTTTTAACCGGATTTCTCGGAGAATCGAAAAAAAATTGTAACTTTGCACTCTAAAAGCTGAAACAGATCGCATTTAATGAAAAGATATTTCCTCATCCTATTGGCGGCAGCCAGTCTCACAAGCTGCGGAGAGTATCAGAAAGCTCAAAAGAGCACTGACTACGACTATAAACTCGACTTTGCCAAACGGGCGTTTGAGAACAAAAAATATGTTCAGGCATCCACTATATTGACCGACATCGTCACCGTCTTCAAAGGGTCCGACAAAGCGGAAGACGCCCTCTATCTATTGGCTCTCAGCCACTACGAAAACAAAGACTACATCAATTCAGGAGCATATTTCAAGACCTACTACGACCGCTATCCCAAAGGCCGCTACACAGAGTTGGCCAGATTCTATTGCGGCTACGGCTATTATCTCGACTCACCTGACGTGCAGCTTGACCAAAGCGGCACCATAAAGGCAATCGAAGAGCTTCAGTCATTCCTTGAGTATTTTCCACAAAGCGACAAAGTCAGCATCGCACAGAACGCAATATTCGAACTGCAGGACAAACTGACGCTCAAACAGCTCCAGAACGCCCAATTGTATTACAATCTCGGCAATTACATGGGCAACAACTATGAATCATGTGTCATCGTTGCCAAAAACGCGATCAAGGATTACCCCTATTCACGATACAAGGAAGATCTCGAGCTCCTTGTGCTCAAAGCCCGCTACCAGGAAGCCTCACAGAGTGTGGAGGAAAAGAAACAGGATCGATACAGGGTTGTTATCGATGAATATTACTCATTTATCAACAACTACCCCGACAGTCCGAACCGGAAGGAGGCCGACAACATCTTCAAAATCGCCAGCAGCCACATCCGCGAATAACAATACAGAATATATATTCCACAAAATAACGTTATCAGACTAATTAGTATGGATTACAAAAAGACTAACGCTCCGCTGAACACAGTGACCCGCGACCTCATCGATCTTTCGGAAGACACGGGCAACGTCTATGAAACTGTCTGCGTCATTGCAAAACGTTCCAATCAGATTGCAGCGGAAATGAAGCACGATCTTGAAAAGAAACTTCAGGAATTCGCTTCTCTCAACGACAACCTTGAGGAAATCTCGGAAAACCGCGAACAGATCGAAATATCACGCTATTACGAAAAGCTCCCGAAGCCTACCCTGATCGCCACTCAGGAATATATCGAAGGTAAAGTCCACTTCCGCAATCCATCGAAAGACAAGATCAACATGGCCGACTGAACGGGTTCAGACTCCCGTTTCCCGGACACGAATCGAATCTTACTCAACAAAAACTTGCAGGTTAACGGATTTTTACTTAACTTTGCAACCGATTTTGGATGCATAACGCATTTATATACTTTTATTAACCACTAAAAATTTTCCAAGAATGCACTTGAATTCTGAAGAAAAAGTAGAAATCTTTGAGAAGTACGGTAAGAGCAAGACTGACACTGGCTCACCTGAAGCACAGATTGCATTATTCTCCATCCGTATTGCTCATTTGACTGAGCATCTCAAGTCAAATCACAAAGATTATACCACTGCGCGCGCTCTCAAGGCATTGGTAGGTAAGCGTCGTCGTCTTCTCGACTACCTGATCCGCAAGGACATCAACCGCTACCGTGCAATCATTGCCAAGAAAGAGCTTGGTATCAGAAAGTAAGCCGCAGGGTCTACTTGAAGATTACACAACAGGGAACACAGCTCAGCCGTGTTCCCTGTTTCCTTGTTGCCACAGCTGAGCCGGACTCCACCCCACGTCACATAGTCGACCCTCCATATTATTCCATGCGCCCCACTCCCAACCTCCGCCATTCGGCGCGATAAATTTACAGAAAAACAAGGCTGTTAAAAACAATTTGCTTAACTTTGCGCGTTATTTGGTCAGTAACAACTATAATTTTTATCCCTTCATGTCGGAAAAATCCAATAACACCCAACAGGAATCGAAAATTTCGCTGCTGATCAACCGATGTATAGGCATCTGGGACTATTGCACTGCCGGAGTATGGAACGACGAGCGCAAAACATGGCGAGTAAATCTGCTTAAAACAATCAACCTTTCGGTCAGCTCTTTTCTAAGCCATGACCTACAGTCAAGAGCTTGTGCGCTCACTTATCGTACACTGTTGGCTATAGTTCCGGCACTTGCATTGCTTCTCGCAATCGGACGCGGCTTTGGCCTACAGCAAATCCTTCAGGATCAGCTGATAAAATATTTTCCTTCACAGCACACTGTTCTGAACGCGGCTTTCGGATTCGTCGATTCCTATCTGAAAGAGGCTTCCGGAGGCATTTTTGTCGGAATCGGAATTGTTTTTCTGCTTTGGACTTTGATTTCCCTGCTCTCAAGTGTGGAAGACTGCTTCAACAACATCTGGCAGATTATCAACGGACGTCAGTTCTGGCGCAAAGTAACCGATTATCTCGCTATCTTCCTGATTCTCCCTGTAATCATGATCTGCGCCAGCGGACTGCAGTTGTTCATGACCACCTCACTCAAAACCTTATTGCCATACGATTTCATCGATTCGGCCCTACCGGTTTTGCTTGATTGCCTCAGCATTGTACTCACATGGCTGTTCTTCGCCGGATCATACATGCTGATTCCAAACACAAAAGTAAAACCGATACCTGCAATCATTGCAGGAGTCGCTGTCGGAACAGCTTATCAGATTCTGCAATGGCTCTTCGTATCCGGCCAGATGTATGTTGCCAAATACAACGCCATATACGGCAGCTTTTCATTCCTTCCGCTCTTGCTCATATGGCTCCAGCTCGTATGGTTGTTCACACTCATCGGAGGCGTTTTGTGCTATTCTTCCCAAAACATTTCCGAATATAATTTCACAGAAAAGATAAACCGGATCTCGACAAACTACCGCCTCCAGATCGCGATTGTCATAATGGGAATAATCAGCAAACGTTTCCATGAGAGATCCCAACCTATTTCCACGGCCGAGATTTCACAAAACTACGGAATTCCGATAAACCTCGTCAGGCCACTCGTTGCCAAACTCAATTCGGCCCGTCTCGTCAACTATCTTCAGGCTGACGACGAAGATATAACCAGCCATCCGCTGCAACCGGCCGTAGAAGTTACGGATCTTACCGTCGGAGAGGTTGCCGACCGGCTTTTCAACGAAGGTGAATCAGGCTTCATCGAAGAATTCAACTCCCGCTTTCCTGAAATTTCGGCCATAGCTGCGAAATATCTAAGCATAATGAAAACGTCATCAGACACTCCAATAATCAAGGTCATGGACACGCAGACACCCGAGCGAACTTGACCTTGGCGATCAAACTGACCACTTTAACTTAAAAATCACATATAACAAATGAAAAAACAAATCGCAACAACAAATGCACCCGGTGCCATCGGGCCATACAGCCAGGCTATTTCAGTAGGAGATCTCCTCTTTATCTCCGGACAGATTCCAGTCAACCCTTCCGACGGTTCTATCCCCGAAGGCATTGCAGCTCAGACCGCGCAATCGATCGCCAATATAAAAGCCATTCTTGCAGAAGCCGGAATGACAATCGACAATGTCATCAAAACAACTGTGTTCCTCGCCGACATGAGTCTCTTCGCTCCAATGAACGAAGTCTATGCACAGAACTTCACTGCACCATTCCCCGCACGTTCGGCTGTTGCGGTCAAAGAACTGCCAAAGCAGGTTCTTGTCGAAATCGAAACCATCGCCGCAAAATAAAAAAATATATATACCGAAAAAACAGCACAGCCTCAACTCTTCCTGACAGAAGAGAGGAAATCCGCCACAACAAATGTGCTGCCACCTATAAAAATCATCTCAGAGCCCTTGTCGACAACTTCGGCAAGGGCTCGTTCTGTTGCCGAAGCCACACTCTCGAAGACCTCGCCTCTCAAACCGAAAGCAACCGCCTTTTGCTGAAGTTCAGCCACCGGCATACGCCTTGGTGTCGACGGTTGCGTGAAATAGAATTCAACATTTTCTATTGAACAAAGTTTTTCAATAACAGCATTGACGTCCTTGTCATTGACAAATCCTATGACAACATGCTTCCTGCCGGCATGTCTTGCAATCTGGGGAGCGAGATAATCCCAACCACCTGGATTATGACCGGTGTCACAAACCATAAGCGGTGAGTCACCGACAGTCATCCACCGTCCCATAAGTCCGGTAAGACGACAGACATTACCCATGCCGACAGCGACATGTTCTGCAGAAATATTCAGGTTTTCCATTGAATCCAACTCCTTTATGGCTTCCAATACAGTGCGGGCATTTTTTAACTGGCAATCGCCCGACAGCTCGCCCCTGATATTCCCGAAACTGCGGGTGATATAGTTCAATCCGTCCACACATCGCTCACACACAATGATCTCGTCTGAATCGTCTGCATAGACTATCGGAGACTCCCTGTCAGAGGCTAATGAAGCAAAACAGTCACGAACCGCACCTGTCGATTCTCCAACAACAACCGGTACTCCGGTCTTGATTATCCCCCCCTTTTCGAAAGCAATCTCCTTTTCCGTGTTGCCAAGAAGCGACGTATGGTCAAGCGAGATGTTGGTGATGACCGACAAAACAGGGTTAACTATGTTGGTCGAATCCAGACGTCCGCCCAAGCCGACCTCGACGACCGCAAAATCCACATTATTGCGACTGAAACAATCGAAAGCCATCACTGTTGTCAGTTCGAAAAACGTAGGCTTTACCTCCAGATCCATCGTTCTATAGGCTTCTACAAACGAAACAACCTCCTTCTCAGAGATCATTTCTCCGTTTACGCGTATCCGCTCGCGAAAATCCAGTAGATGCGGTGACGTAAAAAGCCCTACCCGATAACCGGCCGACTGAAGAACAGCCGCTATGGAATGTGCCGTAGAACCCTTCCCGTTAGTACCACCGATATGTATGACTTTCAAATCACTCTCAGGATTTCCAAAAGCTGATGCGAGAGCGGCTACTGTTTCAAGCCCCGGTTTATAGGCAGCTGCTCCCTCGCGCTGAAACATAGGCAACTGACCGAACAGGAATTCTATTGTCTCTTGATACGACATTGTTTCTGAATTTAATAGATAAAATATCCGGCAAGCCCCGCGAGCAAAATGACCAGAATGGGATGAAGCTTCAGCCAGTAGACACTTGCAAACGCTACTGAACAGATCAACACCGAAGTCACGATCTGAAATGTGTCCTCTCCAAAGTTGGCAGAATTCATCAACAAAAGTGCCGCAGACCCGATAAGGCCGACCACGACAGGACGCAATCCGGCAAAAATCCCTTTCACAATGACACTGTCGCGATGTCTATGGATCAGATGGCTCATATATCTCGTCAGAACAAACGACGGCACAACTACCACCACCGTACAGACAACACTACCGATTATACCCCAGATTGGCGAAGCAAAAGCCGGCGACGACTGGGCAGGAGCGACATAACCGATATACGTCGCTGAATTGATTCCGATCGGGCCGGGAGTCATCTGGGAAATAGCCACTATGTCTGTAAACATCTGCTCGGAAATCCATCCGGAACCAACGATTATACGCTCAATCAGGGCAAGCATCGCATATCCTCCGCCAAAACCGAAAAGACCTATTTTAAGATAACCCCATATAAGTTTCAGATAAATCATTTTTCAGCCTCCTTTCCGGCTTCATTTTCCCTGATCCGCCTTGACTGGCGCATAAGATAGAAATATCCGCCCGCACCTCCTAAAACTATATAGAGAATCGGATTCGAGACAACAGGCAGCTTGGACCAGATCAGCAGAGCTACAAGAACAGGTATAGCAACTGTACGCCAACCGATTCCGGCAGATCTCGCCGTGGTCAGCACAGGCGCAATAATAAGTGCGACTACAGCAGGCCTTATGCCTTTAAACACCGCATTGAGAATCTCATTGTTCTTAATCAGATCCGGTGTTAGAAATACCGCAATGAAAAGGATCATTGTAAACGAAGGCAATATCGACCCCAGCGCCGCGACAACCGCGCCTTTCAAGCCTCGCAACTTGTCCCCTATCGCAACAGCGATATTGACGGCAAGAATACCCGGCAGAGACTGCGCGACCGCCAGCAAATCAAGAAACTCCTGGCGGTCGAGCCAGCGATGATTGTCAACAATCTCTTTCTCGATAATAGAGATCATTGCCCATCCTCCGCCAAAAGTGAATGCACCGATTTTAAAAAAAGTCCAGAACAGACCCGACAAAACATTCATAAATCACAGTTAATAAAAATGCCTGCAAAATTACAAAAAATCCTGTTTTTTTCACTAATTTTGCACTCCATAACCGAACAAATCCCCACCCGATTTTTTTCTACTATAGGGAGAACCGAGCGTCCTCCCGGTCTAACAATTCAAAAACATAACCCCAAGAAATCAGATGAGAACTTATTTTATAGCAGCCTTAGCCGCTTCCTCACTTTTACTTTGCGCCTCTTCATGTAAAACAGCCAACCAGTCCGCAAACATCGCCGGCCCGGTAGAGGTTAAGACTGCCGGACAGTCCAATGCGGCTGTCCACAAAGTCATCTACGGAGAATGGATAGCCTATCAGGTCGGAGATCAGGTCGTCACCGGAGCCAACCGTCCCTACGTCATTTTCGATGGAGAAAACCTTGATCAGGAAACCAACCTTGTAAAGGCTTATGCCAACGACGGATGCAACATTATAAACGGCGCCTACACCATTACCCCGGGAGGGAAAATGGTCAGAGCATCTGAATTGATTTCAACTCTCAGACTTTGTCCTGATGCTCCTTATGAAATGGGAATGACACTTGCGCTCAACAATGTAGCGAAATTCGAACTTGACAAAATAGGTGAAGATTATATCCTCAACATGAAGGGAGCCAATGATTCGACACTGATGGTACTGAGAAAATATGACCTCAACTTTATCAACGGAGCGTGGAAAGTCACAAAGATAAACGGTCAAAAAGTCGAGACTGCCGAACCTATGACACTTGTCTTTGACACCCCGGAACAGAAGATCCATGGATCGGTCGGATGCAACACAATGAACGGTAAAATCGTCATGAATCCAGACCGCCAGAATTCCATGAGCTTCACGCAGATGGCGACAACACGCATGACTTGCCCGGACATCCAGACCGAGCAGGAACTTCTTGCTGCATTAAGCAAGGTTGTCACAATAGTTCCAACCGATAATCTTGCCGGAGCAGAACTTAAGGACGAGGCCGGAAACACAGTCGTTTCCATCGAACGCATCCAGTTGCGCTGACTGAAAAACAATGAAAAATAATTTCAGACGCATCGTCTTTTTTTGAAGGCGATGCGTCTTTTATTGACAATACCTCATTCGGCATCTGCCGGAGCCGCTCCCGTACGCGCATTGCAGACTAACGTTATCAAATAATCGGGAAAAACATCCCTTAAGTCTCCGAACCGGGCTTTACGCATATCGGAGTCCGTCACTGTCATTATCCGGCCGATTTCCGCGATCAATTCTTCAGGAACAAGCTCGTTCAGTTCAATTTCGCCGTTTTTGACAACCTCAGCCATATGTTTTGCGACTGTATTAAGCGTAAGTGACCGACTCTCAGCAATCTCTTCCAATGTCCGTCCCTCCTTATAAAGATCAAACGTGATTCTGATTGAATAGCCCTTTGGCTTTTTCTCCTTTTTGACCCCGGAGCAATCTTTTTCCGCTCTTTCCTTACGCTTTTTTTTCTTTTCAGACGATGACCGGATTCCACTCTCGGCATCGACAAGAGCCTTTGAGCGGGCTGAAATATAAGATGACGCGCAGAAATCTGCCACAGCCATGCTACTGAGGAGATTACGTTTGAACGAAATGCTGAATATCAAGGCATCAAACGACCTTTTCAGCTTCTTTGTATATATCTTGTTGTCTGTTTTCAACGGAATCTGCAACAATATCTCAGATATTTTGTCTAATTCCCCGACAAAATAATTGCATCCGTTTTTTATTCTGTCCGACAGGCCCTCGGGTAGTCCGTTTTCAAAATAGCATGTGACCGATTCAGAAACATATCGCCCGACAAATCGCTCACTGACAGCAACAATGTCGTTTGCGAACGAAACTTCACAATTGTTTTTCAACTGTTTCACGTCGGGATATATTGGAATGACAAGCTCGTCGACCGTCCGCAGAAAACCATTCAGCAACCGGTCTGTTTCGCAAAA
>JAIDXA010000105.1 GCA_029058705.1 Paramuribaculum sp.
TTATTGATGGCGCTGTTTTACTGGATCGTCGATGTCAAAGGAATGCGCCGCGGACTTTCCTGGCTGAAAATATATGGTAATTTCGCCTATATGGTCGACGAGATGATTCTCGGACAGTTCCGTGGCGATCCAAGCTATACATGGATCTGGAGCAGCCTGACTTTCAGCGTGACGGTGATGCTCGGTGTTTTTGCCGGCAGCATCATCAAAGAAGGCGGCCGCACCCAAATGGCAATGACAACCGGCAGGCTCGTTCTTGCCGGATTGGCTTTGGCCGCGGCCGGATGGCTGTGGAGCTTCCACACACCGGTGATCAAACGCATCTGGACCGGCAGCATGACCCTGCTGTCAGGCGGGTACTGTTTTTTATTGATGGCGCTGTTTTACTGGATCGTCGATGTCAAAGGAATGCGCCGCGGACTTTCCTGGCTGAAAATATATGGAATGAATTCGATTCTTGCGTATATGCTGGGGGAAGTTGTCAGTTTCAGGAGCATCGCTTCATCGATCACATTCGGTCTCGAACCATGGTTAGGCGATTTTTATGAGGTCTGGCTCACATTTGCCAATTTCCTGATCCTATTCCTGCTGCTCGATTTCCTCTACCGGCATAAAATTTTCCTGAAGATCTGACCAGATGTCAGTCCGGTTCGAAACAGCCGTCGTCGCCCCACTGCCACCGGCCGCCGACGACTGACTGAAAATTGAATTTCGCGATTCCGAGATCGACGTCGGAAAAATCATTGCGGACTGTGGTTGTGGCCCGCAGAACCCCACCGGCGTCCATCCGGAGTCTGACCGGCTGCTGATTTCGGGCTGAAGGTGCGACCGATACAGCTTTAAGACCATCTGCAAGCCCAGGCATCTTCCGGATGGCATGAGCAAGATCCAGGTCCTCCGGACGGGCAGAATAAAAATCATCGGGCAACAGCGACCTTGCATGAACAATGCGCCGCATCAATGACCTCAGCACTCCTTCATTTCCTTCCGCCTCATAGCCGAACGAAACAACAAAAAGGATTTTTTCGTCCTGTCGCGGACTGACATCAAGTTTCGCCCCATCGAACGTGACTCCGACAAAACACGTGCCCAATCCGCAACGTGTCGCCACCATTACGAACCGTTCGGCGGCAAAGCCTGCGATTTCGGAAGCATGCGGGACCGACCTGTCGGTCATTGCCACAAGACAGTTGCGGACTCCAGAAAAAAGGCCGTAGGATTTACGAAACGAAGCAAATGCCGCCGGAGAGTCATAGCAGAGCTGGAAACGGATGCCCCGATATGACTTATTGATTTCTCCGACTTCCTCATCGAGAGACGCAGCCGTTTCCGGATCCAAAGGCCTTGCGGAATATTTCCTTACGGAACGGCGGCGGGAGAGCTCGTTGAGCGAGTATTTATGGACCATTGGCAATCAGTGATTTCAGGGAAGTGTTACGCGGACCATCAGACGCTGATAGAAATTAAACGTTGATCCGGCGAAATTAAAATCAAGCGATGCGAGCAAGTCGACATAGCGGTTGCGATACAGATGGGCATAGACCTGGGCGCGATCATAGAATTTAGCCTGATAATATGGTTCGCCCTGATAGAGAACCGTAGAAAACGACTCATAGGAACGGAATTGCCGCTGGCCGAAATAGAGACTGTTTTTCAGCCCGAGCCATTTCCATTCGGCAGTTGCCTCAACCCACGCCCCGACAGGCGCTTCCCAGACATTGCCCCGCGAGCGGTCGCGCTCGACAGACAGAAGAGGCCCGGTCCGCAGCAGAAGGGAATCCAGCATCGTCCGCCCCGACAGATCGACCCCGACATAAGGATTGACAACAAAGTTATCGACAACAAACTGATCTTCCGGCCCGTTCTCCTGTCTGGCAAGATGATTCATCATTGCATGACCTCCGATGAAAAACGGATTTCCGGCGCGCGGATGCCATCGGCCATAGAAAACGATGTTGAAAGCTTCGCGCTGCCGCCGGGTCTGCATACCGCGCCAGTCCACGTAGGCTTCGGCGAATCCTCTGTCGCGGCGATACTGAAGGAGCAGTCCGCGGATATTGCGCTGGGTATAGGTCAGCGAGTCGTTCCAAAGGAATCCCGGCAGCTCCTCTGTCATCTGACGTCGAGAGAACATTCCGATCGAAAAGCTCCAGGGCGAACCGACAGCAGATCCGTCATGGCGATAATAGAGAGTCGGAGAAATCCTGTGTCCCTCCCATTCACAACCTATCGGCTGAACCCAGACAGCACCTCCGGCAATACGGTCGGACGTCGTGAAACTCAATCCGGCTTCCGGGGCAAGGGAAGTGAAGAAATAAGTCTTCGAGGCAGAATATGTCGCATCTCCTTCCCTGTTGTCGAAAACCGCATCGAAATCGACATTCCAGGTCGGTTTCAATGCAAAGATGTCGACAGATAGAACGAAAGCGAACAAAAGAGCGGCAAAGCGTCTGAAATCTCTTTCTGACATGGCTGGCATAAATTTTTTATTTGCAAAATTAATTTGCAAAATTAAGCAAAACATCGGAAACCGACCAAGCAATCAGCAACTTCAACAATCATTCTCCCCTCAATATCCCCAAATTGCCGCGTCGGGCGACGAACGGCAGTCTTTTTGTTAAATAATATCAATGCCGCAAGATAAGTTTTTGGCAGAAAAGCCTCAATCTCAAAAATTATTCTTATCTTTGTGGCGGTAAAATCCACCTTGGAGCCTTTACCGCCATAACTACTACAGAAACAAACACTTATAACCTCAATTTATTTACAAACAATTATGACTAAAATCGGTATTAACGGCTTCGGCCGTATCGGACGTTTTGTGTTCCGCGCATCTACCAAAAGAGATGACATCGAAGTAGTTGCAATCAACGACCTTCTTCCCGTTGACTACATGGCCTACATGCTCAAATACGACACAATGCACGGTCGTTTCGACGGCACCGTTGACTATGATCTGGAAAAGAGCCTTCTTATCGTCAACGGCAAAGAAATCCGTGTGACTGCCTGCAAGAACCCTGCTGAAATCGGCTGGGGCGCTGTTGGTGCTGAATATGTTGTTGAATCAACCGGTCTCTTCCTCACAAAAGAAAAAGCACAGGCCCACATCGAAGCAGGTGCAAAATACGTTGTTATGTCCGCTCCTTCGAAGGACGACACCCCCATGTTCGTATGCGGTGTAAACCACGACACATATGTCAAGGGAACTCAGTTCGTTTCGAACGCATCATGCACAACCAACTGTCTCGCTCCCATCACCAAGGTCCTCAACGACAAATTCGGCGTTGTTGAAGGTCTGATGACTACAGTTCACTCTACCACCGCCACTCAGAAGACTGTTGACGGTCCTTCTATGAAAGACTGGCGCGGTGGCCGTGCAGCTGCAGGCAACATCATCCCCTCTTCTACCGGTGCTGCAAAGGCTGTCGGCAAAGTTATCCCCGAACTCAACGGCAAACTGACCGGTATGTCAATGCGTGTCCCCACTCTTGACGTTTCTGTTGTTGACCTCACTGTCAACCTCGCCAAACCGACTACCTACGAAGAAATCTGCGCTGCCATGAAAGAAGCAGCAGAAGGCGAACTCAAGGGAGTTCTCGGCTACACTGAAGATGCTGTCGTTTCAAGCGACTTCCTCGGCTGCCCCCTCACTTCGATCTTCGACGCCAAGGCTGGTATCCAGCTCACTCCGACCTTCGTAAAGGTTGTCAGCTGGTATGACAATGAAATCGGCTACTCTAACAAAGTTCTCGATCTCATCGCCCACATGAAGAAAGTAAACGGCTAATTTCAAGCCACTGAAATACTTCAATAACACAACGGAGTGTCAAATTAGTTTTTGACACTCCGTTTCTTTATCTATATCCGGAAACCGATTCCCGGGAAGCGATCAGTTTCGGGAACTTCCGAAGAAGTTAAGAAGAAACAGAAACAGATTGATGAAGTCGAGATAGAGAGTCAGCGCACCTAAAGTCGCCATTTTGGAAACATATTCATCAGGCATCATGGCAGCCATGCGTTTGACCTGCTGAGTGTCCCATGCGGTCAGACCGATAAAGACAAGCACTCCGACCGCAGAGATGATCCATTGCAAAGCGGAGGAATGGAGAAATATATTGACCAGCGACACTATTATCAATCCGAACAGACACATCATGAGTATAGATCCAATGCGGCTCAGATCACGGTTGGTGAAATATCCGTAGACACTCATCGCACCGAAAACGCCGGCCGTTATGAAAAAAGTTTTGGCGATCGACACTCCCGAATATGCATAGACTATCGGAAAGAGCATCGCACCGTTTACTATGGCGAAAAGATAGAACAGCAGCGTTGCGGTTGCGGAACTCATGCGGTTGATGCCTCCCGATATCGACATCACAAGAATCAATTCAGCGCCAAAAATAACCCAGCTCATCCAGGTGTGCGCCGCGAAAAATGCCATTACGGTGACAGACGTAGCCATATACCACGCTGTCAGACCGCTGACTATCATTGCGAGAAACATTTTGAAATAAACGCGCTTCATTATCAGCGAAACGCGTTGGGCAACGGCATCCATCTGGCCGTAACGTCCGGAGGAAGAATCATAGTAGGTGTTCATAGTGTTTCAGAGGAAGTTTAATAACATCAGTATTATAACATTCTTCGGGCTGCGCAGGTTTGGACAGACGGATATCTCTGTGTAACTTTACAGCCACAAAACAATCCGGAGCAAAACATGCGACATCTATTCAACATACTGTTCCTGACAATCTGCACAACCGCTTTCGCACAGATGAAAGCGGAAGCCGATTCATTTCTGAAAGCACTTCCACAAAACCAACCAGCCGACTGGACCGAAGCGATCGACCTTGCCATCGAAGGCTGCAGCCATAGGCTCGACTCCGTCCGCAACAGCCGCAACGGCGCGCCCCGGCTTCCGGAAAACATCACCGCCGATCCGATAGCTCCGGGTATAATGATTTTCAAAACCGCATCGGACAACAACGCAAGGCGCCCGATGCTCATATATCTCCACGGCGGCGGATGGACTGTAGGGAGCATCAACAGCTGCGCCCGTTTCTGCGCCGAGCTGGCAGCCTCGGGAAAAGTGATCGTAGCGGCGCTGGACTACCCTCTTGCGCCGGAACATCCCTTTCCGGCAGCCATTGAATTCATTACAGACGCCATCGACTCGCTCGTCAGAACAGCCGCCGAACTTGGGAGTTCGCCGGAGCTGATTTCAATAGGTGGCGACAGTTCCGGAGGCAATCTTGCCATTTCAGCAGCCTCGCTCCGGCCGGAGGCAATCCGCTCGATGGTTCTTTTCTATCCCGTGACCGATTCGGATACCGGCAAAAGCAATTCCTGGAAATCATTCGCATCACTTCCATCGCTCAACGGAATCCTGATGGACGCATTCAACCGGGCCTATCGTTCCGACTGCATGAAAACCGATCCTCTCATATCCCCGCTTAAAATGACGGACAACACCATAGCCACCCTTCCGGAAACATTGATTATCAACGCCGGGCGCGACATCCTGTGTGACCAGGGAACTGCGTTTGCCGAACGTCTGCGCAACAATGGGGTCACAGTCCGACACACGGTTTTTCCCGATGCAGTCCATCTGTTCATCACTGTTCCCGGACAGCCGACGGCATTCTCACATGCAGTCAAACAGACATTGGACTTCCTTGACATATCAAAACGTCAGACCAAGTGACAGGTATTTTGAAGAAGTTTTGTAACTTTGTGAAATCAAACAGCCAACTTATGACAGACAGCATAATGAACTTTCTAAAGTCACGTAAATTCTGGTGCGTCATCGGATCCATCCTGCTGATGGCACTCATAGCAGTCGTTTATTTCTATCCCGATGCAGTGACGGGCAACACCCTCAGCCAACACGACATGGAACAGGGTTCGGCCATAGGACACGAGGCCCAGGCCTACGCTCAGGAAACCGGCCACACACCGCGTTGGACCAACTCACTTTTCGGAGGTATGCCGACATTCCAGATCTCGCCCTCCTATCCGTCCAACGCCCTGTTCAACTGGATAAACGGGGCTATGGGTCTATGGTTGCCAAATCCTGCCGACTGGCTTATGATGATGATGGTCGGATTTTTCATTCTGCTGCTTGCAATGCGTTGCCGGTGGTATGTGGCTCTGATCGGCGCCATAGCCTATGGGTTCTCATCCTATTTCATCATCATCATCGGCGCCGGACATATATGGAAGTTCATAACCCTGGCTTATATCCCGCCGACAATCGCGGGCATAATCCTCTGCTACCGCGGACGCTATCTGACCGGCGGGGCGCTTGCCGGACTGATGGCCATGATGCAGATCTCCGCCAACCATCCCCAGATGACCTACTATTTCATCTTTGTCATCATCGGAATTGTCATTGCCTGTCTGACATCCGCCATAAAAGAGAAAAAAATCAGACAGTGGCTCACAGCCACCGGAGTTCTGGCTGTAGCAGCGATTCTGGCTGTCGGGGCCAATCTCCCCTCGCTCTACAACACTTATGAATATTCAAAAGAGACAATGCGCGGCGGCCATTCAGAGCTGACTCCCCTGCCCGGCGAACAAAGCAATACGACCGCGACCGGCCTTGACCGCAACTATATCACCCAATACAGCTACGAAACATCCGAAAGTTTTTCGCTCCTGATTCCCAACATCAAGGGCGGAGCGACCTCACGCTTTGTAGGCGGAGGCGGTGAATACCTGTCGCTAAGCAAATTGCCCGAAGCCGAAGAAATGATCAAGAGCGGTGCCCTCAGCCGGGACGAAGCTATGTATCTCGATTGGATTCCGCAATATTTCGGAGGTCCTGAAGGCACAAGCGGCCCGGTTTATGTCGGAGCGTTGATTGTAGCGCTCTTCATCCTCGGCTGCGTGATTGTCAAAGGACCGCTCAAATGGGTGCTTCTCGTTCTGACGATATTCTCAATACTACTTGCTCTGGGCCGCAACTTCATGATTCTTACGGATTTCATGATAGACTACATCCCGATGTACAGCAAATTCCGCACCGTTGAAAGCATTCTCGTCATAGCAGAGTTCACAATGCCCCTTCTGGCAGCACTGGCGTTGCAGAAATTGCTTGAGCGTCCAGTCGATGAAGCCTGGAACCGCTACAGGCGTCCGATGCTGTGGAGCTTCGGCGCTGTCCTGGTCATCTGTCTTGCCGGTATCGCAGCACCCGGCGTTTTCGGCTCCGGCGTAACTTCAGCCGACAGAGAAACCGACGCACGCATTGCCGAGGGTCTGTCCGCGCAAGCACAGCAGGGAGGGTTCGACGCCACACAGATCCTCCAGGTTCTGACCATCGAAAACCCGCGGATCTACAACGCAGTCGAACAGCTCCGGTTCTCTATGGTCCGTTCTGATTCTCTCCGCAGTTTCATCGTTGTCGCTCTCGGACTCGGCTTCCTGTTGCTCTACTTCCGACGCCGACTTTCCACACCCGTGATGCTCGGAGCCGTCGGACTGATCATCTGCGGTGATCTCTACATGGTCAACAAGCGATATCTCAACACCCACAGTTTTGTTCCGCGCCGCTATGTCTCGACCGAGCGATTCGCCCCCTCGGCAGCCGACAGGGTCATCCTCACTGACACGGCCATGAACTACCGCGTGCTGAACATTCCTCAATTCTCAGCGGCAGCACCGTCCTACCATCACAAAGCCATCGGAGGCTACCATGCCGCCAAGCTCACACGCTATCAGGATCTGATTGACCGCCAGTTGCTGAAAAACAATCCTGAGGTACTCAACATGCTCAACACGCGCTATGTCATCACCAACGACAACGCCGCGCCCGAACTCAACCCTGATGCAATGGGCAACGCATGGTTTGTCGATGCCATAGAATATGTCGACGGCCCCGATGCAGAGATGGCGGCACTCGACTCGCTTGCAGTCGGAGTCCGCGCGGTGGCCGACAACAAATTCAAAACCATTCTCGGACAGTCAAGACCCAAAACCGCGGGCGACACCATCTTCGAGACCACCTATGCCCCCGACCGGCTGACATATCACGCGAATACGCGCAATGGTGGAGTCGCAGTGTTCTCGGAAATATATTTCCCGTGGGGCTGGGACGTTACAATCGACGGACAACCCGCCGAACTTGGACGTGTCAACTACGTTTTGCGCGCCCTTGCAATTCCGGCGGGCTCCCACACGATTGAAATGGTGTTCGATCCGAAATCGCTCCACACCACCACCAATATAGCCTACGCGAGCATCATACTCATCTACATAGGCTGCGGATGCGCCATTGCATTCGCGCTATACAGACACCGCAGAAAAGAAGAGCAGATCTCCGAAAAGGGAAAATGACAATGCGACTACCCCGAATGACTCCACTGATCCGGGGTGTCCGCGCTCCGCGACGTGCGGCACGCAGCCGCGGCTTCGGCATCCATTCACCTTTCGCCTTCCGGTTTGTCAGGGAGGTGCTGTCGCAGCCATATGCCTACTATTGCTATGACCGGCTTGACAAGGCGGCAAAAGATGACGGGAGCAGTCCAGCAGTTGTCCGCACACTGTTCCGCCTGTCGCTGTGGTTTCGTCCGGGAAGAATCAAGATTGTCGGGAAAACAACCGAAGCGATCAGACTTGCCATGATTATCGGAAATCCGGTGGCATCCGGTGAAGATGTGCCGCAGGAGTGCATTGCAGGGCTTGGAGATGGCCGAGAGACGGTTGCCGGCATGTGGCGTCAGTCAAGCCATGGAATGCTTTTCAGCGCAAAAGAAATGGCAATTTTCGTCGCATTGCCGCATCTGCCACATCAACGATTCGACATTTTCCTGTCCTGACCCACTGCCGTCTCATGCCCCAGACCCGATCGATCGACTCTCTTGCTGAAATAATCCAAAGCTTCGAAGCATATCTTCTGCTTGAGCGCGGGCTCAGCGACAACACACGCCTGGCCTACCTTTCCGATGCAGACAAACTGCTCCGCTATCTTGTGGCTCTGGCAATTCCCCTGCGCGAAGTCGAAACAGACACACTGCGCGGATTCGTAAACGCCCTCTATGATGTCGGAATATCAACACGGTCGCAAGCCCGCATCATTTCCGGCATAAAAGCGTTTTTCCGGTATCTGAAACTCGAAAAATACCTCGAAACCAACCCGGCGCTTCTTCTTGAGACTCCGCGATGCGGCAAACGCCTTCCCGAAGTGCTGCGCATTGACGAAATCGATGCGATGATCAACGCCATCGACATGTCCAAACCGGAAGGGCAACGCAACAGAGCTATCATCGAAACCCTCTACAGCTGCGGATTACGTGTCTCCGAACTGACCAATCTTGAGATTTCCCGAATCTATGACGACGAACAGTTTGTCGTTGTCAACGGAAAAGGGAACAAGGAACGGATAGTTCCGGTCTCACCTATGGCGCTTGAGGAAATCAAGGCTTATCTGCCAGACCGCGAGAAACTCGCCATCAAACCGGGCGAGGAAAACATACTATTCCTAAACCGTCGCGGACGCAGACTGACACGAGTGATGATTTTCTATATCGTGCGCCAGCTTGCCGACCTTGCCGGAATCAGAAAAGAAATTTCGCCGCACACACTCCGCCATTCTTTTGCCACTCATCTTCTTGAAGGTGGAGCCAACCTCCGCGCCATACAGCAGATGCTTGGCCACGAAGACATAGCGACAACAGAAATCTATATCCACATAGACCGCTCACGTCTGAGAGAGGAAATCCTCACCCACCATCCGAGAAACCGCCACACATATTCACCTGCCGGAAAAGCGACCGATGCGCCAGCCGACAATGCCGCCGCATACAGCGATGAAGACCAGTAATTTCCACGAAATTCCACCGGAATGACCGGAATAAGCCCCTATTGTCTCCTCTGCAGCGGCTGCATGCCGCGCTTCACTGACCGAATGCAGGCCGCCATAATCCTCACCCGTGCGGACAACTTCCGTCGCCATCATACGCTTCTTGATTCCATACAACGCCACCTGCGGAACGGAACGCGATGAATCTGCACAGTCAGGCAGAACAATCCTCACGCTGTCGATCCTGACCGCAGCGCGCCAGCTAAGACTGTCGGCTTCGACACGTCCGAAACGTACAGACCGGACAGTTTCATGAACGGAATCGGTCTGGAATCCGCTGCGGTCGGTTTGCTTAGCCGACCGACAACCACCCGCCGTCATAAGGACCGCCGACAATAACATTGGAAAAACTCTATGGTTCATGACGTAATTCTGATTTTTCACAAAATTACGCATGCAACGCTACCCGGACAGGTCCTATTTCAACATTTGCCGGAGACTTAGAGAGAGTCGAGCGACAGAATGCTGTCGAGTATGGCAACAGCATCCTCCACTGTCGAAACATGATCTATTGCAAAACTCCGACGCCCGTTTCGCTCTCTGATCTGGCAACGTCTGGGATTATCCTGCAGATAACGAAGCAGTTTTCCAAACATCGGACTCTGATAATACGCGACGTTCGAATCATCTACAAAATAAACAAACATCTTGTCCTGCTTGAGCGCGACTTTCTCGATTCCAAGCCTGCGCGCCAGCCATCGCAGACGAGGTATACGCAAAAGTTCAGCCGTCACATGAGGAATTTTTCCGAAACGGTCAACCAGACGCCCGCGGAACTCGACCAGATCCATTTCGCGCTCGATCGAATCAAGTTCCTGATAAAGAGCGATCCGTTCACTCTCAAGAGGTACGTAATCAGCCGGCAGCAGCAGCTCCATATCGCTCTCTATAACGCAGTCGGCCACGTATTCTTCGCTCTCGGCCAACGGAATGCCGCTCTCGGACGGTTCGCCGAATTCCTCAGTGCGGAGCTCTGTGACAGCTTCTTTCAGAATCTTCTGATATGTCTCATAGCCGAGGTCGGCGATGAACCCGCTTTGCTCTGCTCCAAGAAGATTTCCCGCACCTCGGATGTCAAGATCCTGCATGGCAATATGGATACCGCTTCCGAGATCAGAAAAACTCTCTATCGCCTGCAACCGTCGGCGCGATGTCGGAGAAAGGGGAATGTGGGGAGGAACGGTCAGGTAGCAAAATGCCTTGCGCGAACTGCGTCCGACGCGACCGCGCAGCTGATGGAGTTCGCTCAATCCGAAATTCTGGGCATTGTTGATGATTATCGTGTTGACGTTAGGCATGTCGATTCCGCTCTCAATTATAGTTGTGGAGAGCAGGATGTCATAATCATGGTTCGAGAAGTCAAGAATCGCTTTTTCAAGCTTTTCGGGCGGCATCTGCCCATGGGCGACAATTATTCTCGCGTCGGGCACAAGCCGTCGGACCATAGCCTCGAGCTCGTGCAACCCCTCGATGCGGTTGTTGACCATGAAGATCTGTCCGTTGCGCGACATTTCGAAATTGATCGCTTCTGTCAGCATTTCATCGGTCAAGGATGTGACAGAGGTTATGATCGGATATCGGTTGGGGGGAGGCGTTGTTATCGAAGAGAGATCGCGCGCTCCCATCAGCGAGAACTGCAGTGTTCTGGGAATTGGAGTCGCGCTCATGGTCAGCGTGTCGACATTGGTCTTCATCTGCTTCAGACGCTCTTTGACGGCTACCCCGAACTTCTGCTCCTCGTCGACCACAAGCAATCCGAGATCCTTGAATCTGACGGTCTTGCCGATCAGTTTGTGCGTTCCGATCAGAATGTCGATCTTTCCGTCGGCCAGATCGGAGAGAATAGCTTTGGTTTCCTTCGCCGTCCGTGCGCGGGACAGGTAGTCGACCCTTACAGGGAAATCTTTCAATCGGCGCGAGAATGTGTTGAAATGCTGATAGGCCAGCACCGTGGTCGGCACAAGCACAGCGGTCTGCTTGTTGTCGGTGGCGGCCTTGAAAGCCGCGCGGACCGCGATTTCCGTTTTTCCGAAACCGACATCGCCACATACAAGGCGGTCCATGGGCCGTTCACTTTCCATATCGGCTTTGACCGCCTTTGTCGTCGTCAGCTGATCGGGAGTATCCTCATAGATAAAAGAAGCCTCCAGTTCGTGTTGCAGATAACTGTCGGGCGAAAAAGCAAAACCTTTTTCGCTTTTGCGCGCGGCATAAAGCTTGATCAAATCACGCGCAATATCCTTAAGCTTTGTCTTGGTGCGCTCTTTCAGCCGATTCCACGCACCGCTGCCAAGTTTGTTGACCTTAGGTGCCACGCCCTCTTTGCCGCGGTATTTGGCCAGTTTGTGGAGCGAATGGATCGACACGAAAATTGTGTCGTTGTTGGCATAAGTCAGTTTGATCATCTCCTGGACACGGCCAGACACATTCGTGCGCATAAGTCCGGCAAAACGCCCCACACCATGATCAACATGAACAATGAAATCGCCCGGTTCGATGGCACTCAGTTCCTTTAACGACAACGCCAATTTGCCTGAACGCGCACGGTCGCTCTTGAGGTTGTACTTATGGAAACGGTCGAAGATCTGGTGATCGGTAAAAAAGCACAGGCGTGCCACATTATCGACAAAACCTTCATGGAGAGTAGAGTCGACCGGCGTGAAATCTATACGGTCGCCACGATCCGCAAAAATCGCCCGAAGACGTTCGATCTGTTTCACACTGTCGGAAAGTATATAGATTCTGTAACCGTCAGACAGGAACCGGCCGAACGATTCGGAAATCAGATCGAAATTCTTGTGATAGAGAGCCTGTGGCGAACAGGCAAAGTCGACCGAGGCCGAAGCCTCCGGCAGCGGTTGAGCGGCCGCAGTGAATTCTATGCGCCGGAAAGAATCGAACTTCATCCGGAACTCTTCGGCGTCGATCAGCTGGCGCATTGCCGAAGCATCTCCTTCGGAAGCTTCGGCGGCCGAGACTGAAAAGGACTCGGAAGCGACCTCGGAGATTCTCGATAGCGTATAGAGGGAATCCCTGACGGCGATAAGAGTGGAGGGGTCGATAAAATCCAGTAACGAACTCCCGCGCCCCTGCGAAGCGACATCAGAAGTTATGGATATTGTTTCCATCCGCTGTTCAGAAAGCTGGGTCTCGACGTTGAATGTCCTCATCGAGTCTATATCGTCGCCGAAGAAATCGATCCTGTAGGGCAGTTCATGGCTGTAGCCGAATATATCAAGAATCGAACCGCGCACGGCAAACTGTCCCGGTTCGTAGACATAATCCACCTCTGAGAATCCGTTAGACCGCAGCCATTTGACTGTCTGGGTCATATCGGCCGGAATTCCGGCCGACAGCGTCAGAGTGTGACTGGTGATCGAATCGCGGTCGGCAACTCTTTCGGCAAGCCCCTCGGGATAGGTGACCACAAACCGCAGGTTTTCGTCGGATGTCCACCGCGTAAGAGCCTCCGTGCGCAGAATCTGGGATGGAGGATCGACCTGACCGTATTTAATGTGCCGTTTATAGCCTGAAGGGAGCATTGCCACATGCTCTTCACCAACTATGCGGCAGAGATCATGATAGAGATAACCGGCGTCATCGAGCGAATCGCCGATCACAACCGTCGGGATCTTTCTTTCAGGCAGCAAAGCGAGCATCACTGCGGCTGACGAGCCTGCAAGGTTACATACCGAAATCAGCCTGTCGCCACCGTTCAATGCTGAAGAAAGCGCTTTTCCGCGCGCGCTTTCCCTCATTGACTCAACAATTTCCCGGATCTTCATTTCTTTGACACAACAACCGTTTTGACCGGAGATAGAATAGCTTTGTAACGGGCTGCGTCATGAAGCACCCGCGCAGCGCTGTCGACAGCCGGATCATAGCGCAGAAAACTGCTGACCTCACCTGGCTGATAATAATAACGGTTGGCGATTTCCCGTTCGAGATATGGCGAGATAGATTTGCGGTGGGTATCCAGATCCTTGTCGAGCGGACGTTTCATCATCGCCTCAAGGCGGGAAATCTCAGCCTCGATGCTGTCTGACATATAACCTTCGATTTTGGCAGCCTCACGCAGACTTCCGAGAATCGTCACGCATACCTTGTCGTAGTTGAACTTTTCAGGATTGATAAAAGCCTTGAAATCATTATAGATCGAATCATCGACAACAAACTCGTCGGCCGGAGGAATTGATTTGTGTGTCGCCGCAAATTTGTTGGCATAATCAAAAGCCCAGTTGTCGCGGACAATGTTATAGGTCAGCCGGCTTATTTCGGGATAGTCGACCTTCAGATCCGGAGTGATCCCCCCTCCGTCGCGGACGATACGTCCGGCTGCGGTTTTGAACTCATTTGTCAGGCTGTCGGGAATCCGCGCCACAGAGCCGTCGGGATTGCGGTGAGAATAGTCGATCGCCTGTATAAGACGCCCGCTTGGAATATAATATCTGGCAACTGTCACTTTAAGCAGACCGTCGTAGGGCATTTCGCGGGTCGTCTGGACAAGACCTTTGCCGAAAGAACGATCGCCCATGACGACGGCACGGTCGAGATCCTGAAGCGCGCCGGCGGTGATTTCTGATGCTGATGCAGTTCCGGCGTCGGTCAGAACGACAAGGGGCAGATCCGGCGCCACCGGTTTGGAGGAAGTCTTGTAGACACGTTCGTCCATGACTCCCTTGCCACGGGTCCGCAACACCTCCGTTCCCTTCGGAAGGAAATAGCCCAGAATTTTCACCGCGCTCTCAAGGAAGCCACCGCCATTTTCGCGCAGATCCAATATAAGTCCTCGTATATTCCTGTCTTTCATGAGACTGTTGAGGGCGTCAAGCACTTCATCGGCCGATTTTTCGGAGAATTGGCTCAGCTGTATATAACCGATATCATCGCTGACAACACCATAATAAGGCACTGCCGGAATCGCGATTTTGTCGCGGACCATCTCGACCGTTATTATCGAATCTTCGACATAAGGACGCTTGACGGTCACCTTGACGGTCGTTCCGCGCTGGCCTTTAAGGCGGGAGCTCACTTGTTCAGTTGTCATTCCAAGCACCGTCACAGTGTCGATCGACATAATCAGATCGCCGCTGCGCAGCCCTGCGCGATCGGCCGGAGAGCCCTGATGAGGGCCTGAGATATAGACATTTCCGTTGCGCGCCATTATATAGGAACCGATTCCGGCATATTCGCCTGTATTCAACGACCGGAACTCCTCCTGCTCCTTGCGGGGCATATATTCCGTGTAGGGATCGAGCTTGTTGAGCATCGCATCGATAGCCGTCTTGACCGACGACTCAATGTCGATAGTGTCGACATAATTGCTCTGCAACTCTTTGACAACAGAGTTGAAGATCGTTATATTCGAATTTATATCGGCTTTAGGGCTTCTGGTTTCGGCATGTCCGAAGAAGGCCATTACGGCCAACGCGGCAACCACGTAAAAAAGTCTTTTCATCCTTAAAATGGGTTGAAAACGGTTATGATTCTGTTTTAACGACCAAAGTTAGTCATTTATTATAACAATTCCGCAGGAAAAAGATTTCATTTTTAATTCCGATGTGATTGTTTGAATTTCACACATTTTCTGCACATTCTCTAAAAATCCACGGCTCTTTCATTTAAACTAAAATAAAGAGCACATCCTCCCTTACCCGCTTCAGTCCGGAGCGGGTAATTTTT
>JAIDXA010000106.1 GCA_029058705.1 Paramuribaculum sp.
TATCTCCCCCTGTTCCCAAAGCCCCTGAGGGCTTTCCTCTTCTGAGCGCCGCCGTATGCGCCCCAAAAAAGCCGCGCTCCTTACCGGCACGGCCGGCAGTTCGTCAGAACGCTCCGGATGCAACACCGCAGACGGCCGTTATCACGAACCGCCTAAATACGGCAAAGAGTACTTTGACATTCTGATATGAACCGTCACCAGCCTGGATTCTGGACGAGTGATTTGTTGCGTTCCATTTCGACCAGCGGGATAGGCCACATTTCGTGGCGCGGTTGGTATGAACGGCTGTACATGAGATCGCCGAATATGTCGGTGGCATCGGAAACCGAATTCTCCAGCAGCCCCCACCGCCGTAGATCCCAGTAGCGTTGGCCTTCGCCGGCCAGTTCGAATGCGCGTTCACGACGTATGCGTTCGTCCACTTCCTCTTTGCTGCTGGAAGATAGCCATGCGGGGCCGCTGCCGAGCAGGGGCATGCCGGCTCGGCAGCGGACTTTGTTGATTTCGGCAACGGCATCATCCGTCCGCCCGCTCTCATTGTATGCCTCCGCAAGCATCAGAATTACGTCGGCAAGCCTTATGAGTGGAAATTCATAGGGCGTGCGGTTGTATTCGCCCCAATATCCGTCAAGATTACCCGTAGGAATCCATTTCCGCCAGAAATATGAATTCCATCCCTCGGAGTTTCTCATGAATGCCATTGCCTCCATCGGCGCACCGCCTTTTGTCGGGTCGGCAAGAACAAACTGTTTGTCCATCGGGACCGACGCGGCGTCAGTCCCGAGATAGTGCGAGTAGGGAGTGATTATGTTGAGGTTAAGTCGCGGATCGCGCTGACGGTAAGCGTCAAGAATTCTGGTTGTGTCGGCTTCGAGCAGGTCGGTGATCTCTGTGCTGCTTTGATCGATTGCCACACTCATCAGACGTCGGCGCAGCTCCGGCCCGCCGTCGTTGTAGCCCGGAAAAACCGAATCCCAGTCAAATGGACTGCCGTCTGCATTTTCATACATGTCGGCAAGCCGTACCGACGGTACAATCCGGTTGCCCGCAATCAGACGCATGGTCGATTTGTTGCCGAAATAGGAAACTATGTCCAGGGCATAGCCTGCCGTGTTGCCGTCGATCGACTGTATGGAGAAAATCATTTCCGGACTGTGGTTGCCGTTGTACAGACGAAACAGTCCGTCGTAGTCCGGATGGAGCGAATAACCGTAGTCCGCGTGGTGGTTATAGACAATTTCTTCGAAATCTGCAGCCGCTTCATCCCACTGACGGTTGTATAGGTACACCTTTCCGCGCAATGCATAAGCGGCTCCGCGGGTTGCCCGTCCGAGATCCGATGCGTCCCATCTGACAGGAAGTTTACCGATGGCGTCGGTCAGATCCTCGATTATGTGGCGTCGGATCTCTTCGGCACTCTGGCGGGGTTCTTTCAGGTTGGCGAACTGTTCGTTTATGTCGCATGTCTCATCGTAGTAGGGCACACCTCCCCAGCAGTTCAGCATCCGGAAATACGCCATCGCCCGAAGAAACTTGGCCTCTCCGGTCACACGGTCGATCGTTTCGCTGCTGATGGGCATCGTGGCGGCATTACGTATAACAGTGTTGGTGCGGTGAACAAGTTCATAAAGATTTTGCCAGTGGTTCTGCACTCCTTCGCTGTTGGACGCGAATGTTGTTCCACGGCAAATGTCCGACCATGGACTGACGCCGTCGGCTATGTCGCTGCACATGTCGAACGTGAATTCCATCCCGAAACACCATGGCTCCTTCATTGCGGCATACATTCCTATGGCCGCCTGTCGGGCGTGGTCTTCCGTCTGCCAGAAAACCGGCCCTGACATCTGGTCGCCGGGCAGATAGTCAAGGCTTTCACACCCCGATAAAAACAATGTGGTTGCGGTCAGTGCCGCCAGATTTATAAGTCTAAGCATATTCTAAAATGAGATATTGACACCGACCGAATACTGGCGTACGGCGGGATAACCTACCGTTGCGCCGACTTCCGGATCGAGTCCCGGAAAATCGGTTATTGTGAAGAGATTGTCGATGCTGGCATATACTTTCAGGTTCTCGACAAAGATTTTTTTGGTAAACTTTTTCGGTACGGTGTAACCCAGTTGTATATTCTTGCATCGGAAATAGGCCGCGTTATGGACAAACGCATCGCTTGCTATGTTGTTCCTTCCGTCGGCATTGTTGCGCAGAACGGGATATTTCGAATCATATGGATTCTCTGCCGTCCATGAATTGTCGGTTATATCCTTGTTGAGCGACTGGCCCATGACGGTGACGAAACGGAATGCCTGGTTATTGTAATAGACCATATGGTTGCCGACCCCTTGTAAGAGAATGCTGAAGTCAAAGTTCTGCCAGCTGGCTCCGAGGTTGATGCCGTAAGTCAGACGCGGCAGAGTGCCGTGACCGATCTCGACGCGGTCATCAGTGTCGAGCTTGCCGTCGCCGTTGGCGTCACGAAACAGAAAGTCGCCCAGTTCAGGTCGCTGGTAAGTGGCGAAATAATCAGGATTCCTGTCAACAAGGCTCTGGACATAATCGAGGTCTGACTGATCGCGCACAATGCGGTCGACACTAATCACATAGAGTTGGTTGATCGGCTTGCCCTCCTCGGTTTTGTAGACGCCGCTGATCGATGCCACATCGCCTTGAAAGCGCGTCACGCGGTTGCTCACAAATCCCAGATTGAATCCGGCGCGATAGCTGACCGGACCAATGCGGTCGTTCCACTGCATGTCTATTTCAACCCCCTTGTTGTTTACCTGGCCGGCATTTTGATCGGGAACAGCGCTTGTCCCATGTTCAAGCGGGGCAGGAAGAGCGATCAGAATTCCGCGGGTGTCTTTGTTATAGATGTCGATCGATCCCGACAGTCGGTTGTTCAGCAGTGCGAAATCAAGACCGATGTCGGCCATCGCCGTCTTCTCCCACGTCAGATTGGGGTTGGCCAGAACGGTCTGTGCCAGTCCGCCGGCTATGGTTCCGTTGAGAACATAATTGGCTGTTGCGAAAAGCGATTGGAAAAGATAGTAACCGGTGGCCGCATTGTTGCCCAATGTCCCGTATGAAGCGCGTAGCTTCAGCTGGTCCAGCCATCGGCTCGTGCCTCGCATGAACGGCTCCCTCGAAACACGCCACCCTGCCGAAACTGACGGAAAATAGCCCAGCCGGTGGCCGGGTGCGAACTTTGACGAGGCATCCCCGCGTATGTTGGCCTCGAAAAGATACTTGTCGTCCCAGTTCAGATTTAGGCGTCCGAACCCTGAGCGCATAGCCCATTCGTCATAATTGCCGGTGATTGAGCCGTTGGTCATTCCTGCGTCGATTGCTCCGAGCGACGGATCGACAAGG
Source organism: Paramuribaculum sp. (assembly GCA_029058705.1). Classification (GTDB taxonomy): domain Bacteria; phylum Bacteroidota; class Bacteroidia; order Bacteroidales; family Muribaculaceae; genus Paramuribaculum. The sequence goes on from JAIDXA010000106.1 coordinate 3,370, forward strand.
TCATATTTGATAAAATGGTCCTGGTCATTGCGGTTGTATTCCTGGCTCAGTCCGGCAAGCACGGAAGCGCTGAGCTTTCCGGTCTTGAAATCATATTTCGCGGTAACTTCAGACGACCGGAATATGTTGTTGTAGTTGTAGCGCCGTATATAGGTTCTGACAACACCTTCGCGGATCAGGACCGGACCCTCGGCCGTGAAGCGGTAGAGATCCCGGTCGGTCAGATGATGTTCGATCTTGCGTTGCCAGTGATTGTAGCTGAACGAGCCTTCTATTGTAAGGCCGCTGATCGGCGTAAGGCGGGCTGTCAGCTTGGCCACGGAACGGCTCGTGCGCGTCGGATATTCGGTTTTGTAGAACCACTGGCGCCGGTACGGATTGAAATTGCTGACATTCTCCTCTTCCGGATTCTGGATGCCGCCGTAAAGACCCGTGGCCGGATCGAAAAGCGTCATGCCCGGAACCGTGTTGAACGCTCCTGATCCGAAAATCACATCGCCGCCTGCCGTGGCGTTTTCCGACGAGGGATTGTTCTTGTCGAGATAGCCGAATATATTAGTGCCTAACGAGATCCACGGTTTGATTCTGACATCGAGATTACATCGCAACTGGTAACGTTCATAATCGGTGTAGTAGATCATGCCAGGATTGTTGACATAACCGGCCGACAGGTTATAGGAAACGGTTTTGGTCCCGCCGTCGACAGATAGGTTATGGTTCTGGACAACCGATGGATTGCGGTAAATATGGTCTTGCCAGTCTGTATTGGGATAGATAGTCGGGTTGCGGCCCGCATCATTGCGCCATTCGTCGATCTTCCCTTGCGAGAAGCGCGGGGCTTGTCCGTTGATTGTCAGGCCGGCATTCTGGATCTCCATGAAGTCGGCGTAGTCTGTCACGAGATTGAGCCTTTTTGCAACGGTCTCGAACGATACATTTACGCTGTATGTGACTCTTGGCGCACGTTCGCCGCCTTGGCGCGTAGTGACAAGGATAACTCCATTTGCGGCCCTTGAACCATAGATCGATGCCGATGCGGCATCCTTCAGAATCGAGATGGTTTCGATATCCTGCGGATTGATGTCGCTGATGGAGATCCCCGTCATGCCGTCGACAACAACCAGCGGCGCCGCATCGTTGAGGGTGCCGAGACCGCGGACTGTAATGGTCTGTGACTCATAGCCCGGAGTGTTGCCTCCTGAATTGCTGACTGTCAGGCCGGCGGCCAGTCCCGCAAGTGCATTGGCCGCATTGCTGATCGGACGGTTCTCGAGGGCGTTTGCGCTTATTGATGAAACCGCGCCCGTAAGGTCCACTTTTTTCTGGCTCGCATAACCGATGACGACAACCTCGTCGAGACTGTTGCTTTTGCTGTGGATGACTATGTTGTTGTGATGGCGGAATATGTCGGCCGCAACCTCTTCTGGCTCGCATCCGATATAGCTTACATGAAGAATATCTCCTGTGCCGACATCAGACATCCGGAACTTCCCTTCAGTGTCGGTTACACATCGCCGCGATGGATTGCCCTTTATGACCACTTCCGCCCCTATGACAGGGACTCCCTGATCGTCAAGTACTGTCCCTGTGACATCGAAACGCTGCCGATCGACAACGGTTGCTGTCGGATCGGTCTGTGCCGATGTCATCGTCAGACCGGCGAGGAGCATCACTATAAATGCTATTGTCTGCTTCATGGTGGGTTTTACTGTTTGTTTTGCCAAGTAAAGTTACTGCCATGAACCGTACGTGAAAACTTTTTGTCAATAGACGCCCTGTTTCTGAAAATAAAAAGACTCGTTATGATCGTTTAAAGAATTTCAAAAATCGCAATTGTTTATTGTTGTAGTAAATTTAAACAGTTTCTCAGTCGGTCTGGATGATGAGGTAGTCGGTCAGGCTCCAGAAGCTGCCCGGATCGGTTATGTCAAGTCGCTTCCCATCCTCCGTATCAGCAATTTCATATGACCCCGCAGGATGTGATGTCAGGACGGACGCTTTCTTGCTCCCGGTCGGAAGGCTGGTGAGCCTGCGTTTGTCTGATATGTGGAAATAACTGCGGTCGGAATTGGCAGGCAGAACCTTTGTCTTGCGCAGAAATCCTGACTCAAGCAGATTATGGGATTTCAGCTCCTTTTTCGTCGCGACAATATAATAGCACTTGTTCAGACACTTTTCAAGGGTGGCCGACGAACGGTTGGCCTCTTCCAGTTGCAATGCAGTCATCTCGGCGGCTGTACTGAGCGAGTCCATCGTGCTGTGTAGCGAATCGACTGAGTTGTTGAGCGACCCTATGCGGCGTGTCGCCGATGTGAGCTGCCGTCTGAGAAACTCGATCTCCTCAAGCTGTGAGTTCAACTGCACGCGAAGGGCATCAATGATTTCGTGGAGTTCTCTGTTGTTGATCGTGGAGTTTTCGAGTTTAGTCTCCATTTCCGTAAGAAGTTTGCGGCGCTCTTCGGTCAGACGACGGATTTCCGTCAGATCCTTAAGCAGTCCCGATGTTGTCTGCGCCAGCTCCTGGGGATTGGTCGCCGCATTCGTTGCCAGCCCTTCAATCCGTTTGATTCGGGACATGCCGACGGCTATCTCTTTCACCATGTCGAGCAGCATGTCTCGCTCCTGGACGGCCTCGGCGAGATCCTGTTTGGAAACCTCCATAAGCGTCAGTTCGCTGTTTTCGCCCGGACGGCCACATGAACAGAATGCGGTTGCTGCGGTTGTCAGAATAATCAGTTTGAGATGAAATTCCATAATGTCAGAAGGGGAGTGGTCTGAAAGCGAAGCCTCTGTCAGATGGCTTCCGGTTCAAAATTAAACAAGAATGCACTAACGGAAGAAAATTCGTAAATAAACAGCCCGAATGTGTAAATAATCGTAGCGGTTTTGATTTGCCGATATTATAAAGTAGGGTTAACTTTGCATGATGAAATCCTTGAGAGATAAGACGGACATAATTTTTGACCTGTTTTTCAGCCTGGTGTTCATGCCGCTGATGATAGCCATCGGTCCTGTTCACTTCTGGTGGCATTCCTTTCCGGTGTTCACGGCTCTGGTTGTCGGTTACCTCTACGGCTGCTATTTTGCAACTCGCTTCTTTAAGTTGCCGAAGCTGATTCTTTCACGTTCCTACATCCGATTGTCACTCATTGCTGCCGCGGGGGTGGCGGCGACATGGCTGCTTACCATGTTTCCGTTGCCTGACATGGATTTCGTTATTCCGTCAATGTCGGAATATCAGACACGTATCCGCAATTACAATATCGCCATAAGCATATGGTTCATGTTTTCGGTTGTCATGAGCTACTCTCTGACTGTCGCGTTCGTGAGGGAGCTCTACGAACGACTTTTCCTACAGACAATAGCCGAAAAGCAGCGCAAAGAGGCCGAATTGGCCATGTTCAAGGCCCAGATAAGCCCTCATTTCCTGTTCAATACCCTCAACTCGCTCTATTGTCTGGTGATAGGCACCTCGCAAAAAGCCGAGGATGCTTTCGTTAAGTTCACCGAGATCCTGCGTTACACCTATGTGGCCGGAGCTGACGCCCAGGTGGAGATACGCAACGAGATTGAACACATTCGCAACTATATCGATCTACAGCTTATTAGACTCGATTCGCACACAACCGTCCGGTGGGACTGTCAGGTCGACGACGATTCTTGCATGATTCCGCCGATGCTGTTTCTGACATTCGTCGAAAACGCTTTCAAATATGGAACATCGACAACTCGCGACTGCTTCGTGAGTATTGTCCTTAAACTTGAATCCGGCAATCTTTTCTTTTCAACGGAAAACATGATTGTCAGAAAAAGGAGTGAGTTCAGCTCCGATCTGCCTGTCGGGCTGAGCAATTGCCGCAGCAGGCTGGATTGCCTCTATCCCGGACGCCATGAGCTTGTTGCGGTTGAAGAAAATATGATATTTAAAGTCAATCTTAAAATCGATCTGAATTGATATGTCTGGTAAAATCAGCTGTGTGGCTATCGACGACGAGCCTCTTGCGCTTGCTGTGATAGAAAAATTCTGTCAGAGAATGGGTGGTGTCGATCTGAAGACTTTCTCTAATCCCGAAACGGGGCTTGAATACATCAGATCCAACAATCCGTGTATTGCGTTTCTCGATGTCGAGATGGAAGGTCTGAATGGAATCCGAATCGCGCAGCAGCTTCCTGAAGGAACTTGTTTCATATTCACGACCGCTTACCTGCAGTACACTCTCGACGGATACGATCTTGATGCGGTCGACTATCTCCATAAACCGTTTGCTTATAGCCGTTTCCAGGCGGCGTTCAGCAAGGCTGTGCGTCGAATCGGACGTCAGCCGTTGAAGGCTTCCGGACAGACCGTTGTGGTCAAACAGGACTACTACAGCATCTCGATTCCAGTCGATGACATTCTGTATGTCGAGGCAATGGAAGGCTATTCGAAAATTTTCAGAGTGTCCGGAGAATGTGTCGTTACACGGATGATTCTGAAAAATCTGGCGGAAATGCTGCCCGATGATACTTTTTTGCGGATTCACAGATCGTTTATCATTTCCCGGACCAAAATAAGGAACTTCAACCGCCAGGAGATATATCTGACAGACGGGACTGCTGTTCCGGTAGGACGCCGATATGCCGCCTCGATTGTTGATATTCTTAAAGCATGAAAACTTCGCCATGGAAATATGACCGACAATAAAAAAATCTCGTTAAAGAGCTGCTTTGCCATTACGGCAATTCTGATTGTACTTGTAATGACGGTTCTCGACGTGACGCTTGTCAATGTGGCGTTGCCGGTAATGGCCGATGCTTTCGGCATGACCGATTCCGCTATAGTCTGGGTCGTCACGATCTATCAGCTGCTGATCACAATGCTTCTGCTTCCTGTCTCGGCCTATGGTGACATTCACAGCTACCGACGGTCGTTTCTTGTGGGTGTGGCGGTTTTTACGGTATCCTCGGTCTTATGCGCGTTTTCAAGCAACTTTACGATGATTGTCGTTTCGCGTGGTTTCCAAGGCGTAGGGGCGGCATGTGTCATGGGGGTCAATATCGCTCTTACCCGACGGATCTATCCGCGGGAAATTCTCGGGCGCGGAATCGCGTTGAACTCGATGGTCATTGCGATCGCGACAGCTGCCGGCCCGACAATCGCCGGCGCGATCCTGTCGGTAGCGTCGTGGCATTGGCTGTTTCTTATCAATCTTCCTTTCGGAATCATAGCGTTCATAATCGGCTACAGGCTGTTGCCGGAGAACCCGAAACCGGCTGTGCGCCGAAAATTCGATTATATAAGTGCGGTCGGCAATATGGTGGTGTTCGGGTCCGTGTTTTTTGCCTTTGGAAATTTTTCGCGTGGCGGCGACAGGTTGCTGAGTGTTGTCCTGTTGGTTGTCGGTGCGGTTGTCGCTATATTCTATGTAAGGCGTCAGCGAAAGGCCGAAGTCCCGATGTTTCCGGTTGATCTTTTCCGGCTCAGGCTTTATTCGTTAAGTATTCTGACATCCGTAAGTTCGTTCATAGCCCAGAGCCTAGCAATGATTTCCTTGCCCTTTCTGTTTCTCGGCTCATTGGGATTCAGCGAGATTGAAACCGGATTTCTGATGACTCCGTGGCCGCTGGTGACTATGATGGTGGCGCCTTTGTCTGCGCGTTTCGTCGAACAGCATAATCCCGGACGTGTGGCAGCCGCCGGCATGGCGGTCTATTCGCTTGGTGTAATATCATTCCTGTTTCTGTCGGCAGATGGTGTCGGATTGCAGGATGTTGTTTGGCGGATGGCTGTATGTGGTCTCGGTTTCGGAATGTTCCAGACGCCAAACAATATTGTGATGGTGATGGCTACCCCCTTCGAACGCTCCGGAAGTGCCGGTGGAATGCAGAGCACGGCGCGCCTGATCGGTCAGACCCTTGGTGCGACTGCGGTCACTCTTGTTTTCTCCACAGGAGGATCGGTCGGAGGCAATGTCTGTACGTGTCTCGTCTGTGCTGCCATATTTGGAGTGACGGCCGGAGTTTTCAGCCTGAGCCGTCGCATAACTGCCGGGTGAACACAGTAATGAATCAAACTGTCCTGATTCATTCGAAACTCCATAAAATTTGTTACCTTTGCAGCACATTCATATCCGTAAGTAGATCAAATAGTGCAGCAGCAAGCCACGGATTACCGGTTTAATGATATCAACTGATTTTTAAGAGTTGCTTATATGATTAAAATGGGTCACAATGAGATTTCCATAGTCAGGATTGACGGCGACAAGCAGGTTTTCATGCCGCTTCTGCTGGAAGGCGATGAATCCCGACGGATGATCGACGGCTATCTGGACTGCGGTGAGTTGTTTGTAGCCTACAGTGGCTCCGTTGCGGTTGCTGTCTGTGTGGTCGTCATTCTGAACGACAGTTTGGTCGAAGTGAAGAATCTTGCTGTCGACAGCGGATGGCGTCGCAAAGGGATCGGCCGCATGATGCTCGGATATGTCGAGACCCGTTATCCCGGGTCGGCTATCCAGCTCGGAACGGGAGAAACCCCTTCGACAATGAAGTTCTATCAGTCGTGCGGTTTCGATGTGTCCCATCATGTACCGGATTTTTTTACAATTAATTATGATCACCCTATCGTTGAGGACGGTATCGTTCTGAAAGATATGGTCTACCTGAAAAAGAAACCCTGAAATTGGAAAAAGAAACGCAACGGCTGGAAGAAAAAGGGGTGAAGCCGACACCCAACAGAATTCTTGTGCTTCGTGAACTTGGTCATTCTGATCATCCATTGAGTCTTGCGGATCTTGAAGGTCGTCTGGAAACTCTCGACCGGTCAAGTATATTCCGTGTCCTTACGCTTTTCCTGAAGCATGAGCTGGTCCATTCGATCGAGGACGGCAGCGGCTCTATCAGATATGAGTTGTGTACAGCCAGCGGTAAATGCTCGATCTCCGACATGCATGTCCATTTCCATTGTGAGTCATGCAACCGGACCTATTGTATCCCGATGACTCCAGTTCCGGCGGTTGATCTTCCGGATGGATTCACTGCCCATTCGGTCAACTATGTTGTGAAGGGTGAGTGTGCCGAGTGCGGCAGCCGGTTTTGATAAGGGGAATAGAGGTAACTATGCAAGGTAAATTACAGTCACTGTTTCATGAATCCGAAAATCAAAGGTTATTTTCTCGGTTCAATAGCTGAGATAACTTATGGAATGAATCCGTTGTTCGCCCTGCCGCTCTACATGGGTGGAATGGATCCCAACTCAGTCCTGTTCTTCCGCTATTTATGTGCGCTTCCTGTCATATGGCTGATGATCCTGTGGCGAGGTCAGTCGCTTAAAGTAGGTTTTTCCCAGTTGCCGGGACTTGTCCTGCTCGGTGTCATGTTCGCGTTGTCGTCGCTGACATTGTTCAAAAGCTATAATCACATGGGCGCCGGAATAGCAAGCACATTGCTTTTTGTCTATCCGGTTATTGTGGCGCTGATAATGAGATTTGTCTATCGGGAGCGTCTGTCTGTCACGACAAATCTTTGCATGGTCATGGCCATGAGTGGTATCGGACTTCTCTATAGGGGAAGCGACGGGTCGACATTGAGTCTGGCCGGAACAATGCTTGTCATGGCTTCGGCGCTGTCATATGCGTTTTATATCGTGTTTACCAATCGTTCGAATGTCAGTTCTCTTCCGACGCTGACAATCACGTTCTATGTGCTTTTGTTTGGATGGATGGTATTTGTGGCCGTTGCAATCTGGAGCGGTACGCTTTCAACTCCTTCAGTTCCGGCAATGTGGGCCAATGTGGCGGCGCTCGCGGTTTTGCCTACGGCAGTGTCGCTCATATGCACAACCGGAGCCATTCAGCTTATAGGTTCGACTCCGACCGCCATTCTCGGGGCTCTTGAACCGGTCACGGCTGTCTTTTTCGGAGTTGTAGTGTTCGGCGAGCAACTTACCGGCCGCGACATGGTAGGAATCATTCTGATCATAGCTGGGGTCAGTCTTATTGTCGCAGGCGGGAAGATCGACGTGCTTCTCAACCGGATTGTCAGGATGTTCCCGAGTCGCTTTGGAAAAACTGCATAAAGAAACAGAGGCGCTCTCACGAGTACCCCTGCATCCATTCATCACATTATGCTTATTAAAGTAAGTATTGTCAGGTTGTTATTCTGTAAAATCAAAAACGTGAGGCAACGACGTCCCAGTCAACAATGTCCCAGAGTTTGTTGAGGGCTTCGGCTCTTCGGTTCTGATAGTCGAGATAATATGCACTGTCTCTTATACCCATA
>JAIDXA010000107.1 GCA_029058705.1 Paramuribaculum sp.
ATTCCCGAGAGCCTGGCCGCATCACATCCGGTTGCCGACAACCTCACTCGTGAAAACAGACGTAAAAACCGGCGTATTGAATTCTATTTCATACCCGGCCCGAAGCTGATCGAAGAAGCGGCAACCAAAAAATAATCTTTGTGGAAAGATATTTGAATCATTTTGATTAATTTTGCATTAAAATAGAACAACCTCTCATTTCCATAACAATAGAAAATGGCAAAAGAATTGAAAGATCTGACCAAGCGGGCTGAAAATTACTCGCAGTGGTATAATGACTTAGTTGTAAAAGCCGACCTCGCCGAACAGTCTGCAGTTCGCGGTTGCATGGTCATCAAACCCTACGGCTACGCCATCTGGGAAAAAATGCAGCAGCAACTTGACCGAATGTTCAAGGAAACCGGCCACCAGAACGCATATTTTCCGCTTCTGATTCCGAAATCATTCCTCAGCCGCGAAGCCGAACATGTCGAAGGTTTTGCCAAAGAATGTGCGGTGGTCACCCATCACCGTCTGAAAAACGCGCCTGACGGCTCCGGGGTCATCGTTGATCCGGAAGCACGTCTGGAAGAAGAACTCATCATACGCCCGACATCAGAAACAATCATCTGGAACACATATCGCAACTGGATCAACTCATACCGGGATCTTCCCATCCTCGTCAACCAGTGGGCGAATGTCATGCGTTGGGAAATGCGCACACGCATGTTTCTCCGTACTGCGGAATTCCTGTGGCAGGAAGGACACACCGCCCATGCGACAAGAGAAGAAGCTGTTGAAGAGACTGTCAGAATGCTTAATGTCTATGCCGATTTCGCCGAAAAATTCATGGCAGTACCCGTGATAAAAGGAGTGAAGAGCCCCAACGAACGCTTTGCCGGCGCACTTGACACCTACACAATCGAAGCCATGATGCAGGACGGCAAGGCTCTCCAGAGCGGAACTTCACACTTCCTCGGTCAGAATTTCGCAAAAGCATTCGACGTCACATTCATCAACAAGGAAAACAAACCCGAATATGTATGGGCATCCTCATGGGGTGTGTCAACCCGTCTGATGGGTGCGCTCATCATGACCCACTCTGACGACAACGGGCTCGTGCTTCCCCCGCATCTCGCGCCAATCCAGGTTGTCATCGTACCCATCTATAAGAATGCCGAGCAGCTTGCCGCGATCAATGAGGCGGTAGCCCCGATTATGGACAAACTGAAACAGTTCGGGATCAGTGTGAAATATGACAATGCTGAAAACCGTCGTCCCGGTTTCAAATTCGCAGATTATGAACTTAAAGGAGTTCCGGTACGTCTGGCAATCGGCGCACGTGACCTTGAAAACGGCACCGTCGAGCTCATGCGTCGCGACACCCTTGAGAAATCGGTGCATCCACTCGCTGGAATCGAAGAATACGTAAAGGATCTACTTGAGGAAATCCAGGAAAACATATATCAGAAAGCCCTCAAGCATAGAGAATCAATGACCCGCACGGTAGAAACCTACGATGAGTTCAAGACTGAAATCGAAAAAGGCGGATTCATTCTCGCGCATTGGGACGGCACTGCTGAGACTGAAGAACTGATAAAGGCCGAAACCAAAGCCACAATCCGTTGCATACCTCTTGAAGGAGACAAAACGGAAGGTGTCTGCATGGTGACCGGACGTCCGTCCAAACAGCGCGTCGTATTCGCCCGCAGCTACTAAGAAACTGTTTAAATTTAGTTGTGGAATTAATTGAGAGGATTTTATGAGGTGTTTTACGGGTTGAAGAGGGAGCATAGCGGGCTATGTGACCGATGAGACTCGGTGAAAACAACCATAAAAGACCTCAATAAACCCA
>JAIDXA010000108.1 GCA_029058705.1 Paramuribaculum sp.
AAAGTGGCGCTTACACCGGGCTATTTCGGTGATCTTGTCAGAAAGGAGACAGGGTGTAGCCCGAAGGATCTGATTTCGCTCCATGTCATAAAAATGGCCAAGCAGCGGCTTGCATCGTCGTCGGCCGATGTCGGCGAGATCGCCTATGGACTTGGATTTGACTATCCGGCACATTTTTCGAGGATGTTCAAGCGGCTGACCGGACAGAGTCCGTCGCAATATCGCGAAAGCCTTGCGGCATCCAATTGATTTTTTTGTCTGACCGGCTCTGATGATTAAACGGTGGACCAGATCTCAGAATTCTGGTCCACCGTTTAATGTCGGTTCTATATGAGGGTTGCCGTTTATTTTCCGCAGCCGCAGGCTGAGTCGCCGCAGTCGGCTGATCCGTCGCATCCGCAGTCGTCGCCGCAGCTTGAGCATCCGCATCCGCAGCCTTGTGCGGGCTGTAGTTCTTCAGGGGTGGCGTCGCGGACAAGTGTGATTTTGCCTTTGAAGCGTACGTCCTTGCCGGCAAGGGGGTGGTTGAAGTCCATTTTCACGTCGGAGTCGGTTACCTCCTTGACGATTCCGTTGATGCGGAAGCCGTCGGCTGTCATCATCGGCAACACTGCGCCGGCTTTGATGGCGTTTTCATCAAATTTGCCGTCGACTTCGAAAATATCTTTAGGCAGGGTTACGATCTGTTCGGGATCATAGGGGCCGAAAGCCTCGTCGGCTGTGACCTTGATGTCGAATTCGCCACCGGCTTCAAGGCCGTCGATTGCATGTTCGAGCGGTTTGATCACGCCTTGGGTGACGCCGAAAATTATGCGTTCGGGATCATCGGCCGATGTCTGATGGACGAGTTTGTCACCATCGGGGGTCACTTCATATAGATCGTAGCCGAGTTCGACATATTTGCCGGGTTGAATTTTTTCCATAATCTATTATTGTTTTAGGTTGTTTCTGTCTGTTGGTATTAACAAATATCATGCCAAAGAGTTGGTCTCGACCGTGTCACGCAGGTTGCGGGTAGCGGCAGTCAGCAGGTCGAGAACGAGTTCAAAGCCGTCGGCGCCATCATAGTATGGGTCCGGCACATGGTCACAGTTTGTGCAGGAATCGAAGAATTCGGCCATTTGCAGAATTTTATCCTGCGATTCGGCCGTCGGGGCAATACGGCGTAGATTGGCATAGTTGGAACTGTCCATAGCGATGATGAGGTCGAAGTTGTAGAAATCGCTCTCGCTCACCTGGCGGCAGCGATGGTCGAGTTCGAGGCCACGGCGCCGAGCGTGGGCTCTCATGCGCGGATCCGGCAGTTCGCCGATATGGTAGTTGCCCGTACCGGCCGAGTCTATTTCCCATCGATTTTCCGTGCCGTTTTCAATGACAGACTGGCGCATCAGGCCTTCGGCCGCCGGACTACGGCATATATTGCCCAGGCACACAAAAAGAACTTTGATGTTTTTCGGATTCTCGATTTGGGCAATCGCGCGGCGTATGCGCGGATTGTCGTTGAATTCAAGCAGATTCATTTTTTATTGCTGAGGGTTTCGGTTATGATTTGTGCGGCGGTATGTGAGGCCGGGGTGTCGCCGAGCCGCTGCCGCAGTTCGGCATATCCGTCGGTCTGCTTCTGCCGGCCTTCACGGCCGGGCAGAATTTCGGCAAGACGTTCTCCGACAGATGCCGGATTGCAGTCATGGAGGAGCATTTCTGGAATTATCTCGCGCCCGGCAATAAGGTTTGGGAGCGAGACGAATGGAATTTTCAGTATGCGACGCATTATGCTGTAGGCAAGCCGGGAGCCGTTGGAACGGTAGCATACAACCTGCGGAGTCGCCGCAAGAGCGGCTTCGAGGGTGGCTGTTCCTGAGG
>JAIDXA010000109.1 GCA_029058705.1 Paramuribaculum sp.
CGACGGCAGCGGTCAGCCATTGACCCCGTCTTATTCCTATGATGAAAATGTTGCCCGTTTTGTAGAATGGCTTCAGTCCGGATTGAAAAACTTTAAACAAAAGTAAGGATTTTATTATTCAGAGAGGAAAATCGAGATGAGACATACAAGAGAAGAAAAAATTGAGGCTTTAGGAAAGGTCATGGATACGCTCGACATCCTTAGGGTCAAGTGCCCGTGGGATCGGAAACAGACATTTGCGTCGCTGCGACCGAACACTATAGAGGAAGTTTACGAACTTGCGGAGGCTTTGTTGAATGAGGACACAGCCAATATACGGAAAGAACTTGGAGATGTTCTGCTCCACATTCTGTTTTACAGTAAGATAGGTGATGAAAACGGCGACTTCGACATCTGTGATGTGGCGACTGCGCTGAATGATAAATTGATATTCAGGCATCCACATGTTTTTGGAGAGATCAAGGCTGACAACGCCCATCAAGTTGAGCAGAACTGGGAGCAGATCAAACTTAAGGAGAAGGATGGAAACCGTTCGGTGCTTTCAGGTGTTCCATCTACGCTACCGTCTCTGATCAAGGCCTATCGCATTCAGGAAAAAGCGGCGAATGTCGGTTTTGACTGGGAAGAACGCGAACAGGTTTGGGCGAAATTTCAGGAGGAGGCGTCTGAGTTCCGTGCCGAAGCTGAAAATGGCGACAGGCTGAAGATGAAGCAGGAAATGGGAGATCTTCTTTTCAGCCTTGTTAATGTTGCCCGTCTCTATGGAATCCATCCTGATGAGGCTCTGGAGCTGACTAACAATAAATTTATCAGACGTTTCAGCTATGTCGAAACCCGGGCAAAGGAATCCGGCCGCAATCTGAAGGATATGTCGCTTGGTGAAATGGATGACATTTGGAATGAAGCAAAAGAGTCGGAGTGATAAAAAAGGAATCATCTAAAACTATCCGATTATGAAAAGACTCTGTTGTTTGTTGTTTATTCTGGCATCGTTAGGCTGCGGTCTGATTCGAGGAGAGCGGGTTTCCGGATTCACAACGTCAAAAAAAGACAAATCCGGTTTTATCACATTCAAGGTTGAGGCAATAGATTATCGTCCTGATCTCATTCGTATATACGGATCATTGGATGGTCGTCCCCACACATCAGACCGGATTGACAATCTCATTTTAGTAACGGCTGACGGCAGACGGATTATTGCCACGGATATAGAGGGCATCGATTTTAAACGATGGTTTCAGTGGGAGGATGACGGCTCCATACCGGTAGAGATTGATTTCCCTCCTATGGATGTCCAACAGCGGTTTACGCTAAAATCGACAGGCCCGAAGGGTGATAGTCAGTCGTTGATTTTAAAGCGATAGCCGGCTGTCATATTTGCTTTAGTGACATCACAGAAGGCCTGTGTGATTCTTGCCGCAGGGGTGTTTTGTGTGTCAAAAATATCTGTATATTTACCAATCATTCAATATCAATTAGGAAAAGTGAAGGTCTGCATTACGGAGAAACCGAGTGTTGCACAGGAAATTGCAAAGATCATTGGTGCGAACACTAGAAGAGACGGATTCTATGAAGGCAACGGTTACGCAGTCACATGGACATTCGGACATCTCTGTACGCTGAAGGAACCAGCCGATTATACGGATCTTTGGAAAGTCTGGTCGCTTGGCTCATTACCGATGATTCCTCAGCGCTTCGGGATCAAATTGATTGATGATGCCGGCATTCAGCGTCAGTTCAAGACGATCGAAACGCTTGTTGGCAACGCTGCCGAGGTGATCAATTGCGGTGATGCCGGCCAGGAAGGAGAGTTGATACAACGGTGGGTCATGCAGAAAGCCGGAGTGAACTGTCCGGTCTACAGGCTATGGATCTCATCTTTGACCGATGAGTCTATCCGCGAGGGCTTCAAGTCGCTTCATCCTCAGAATAAATATGACAATCTGTATCTGGCGGGGCTTTCAAGGGCGATTGGCGATTGGCTGCTCGGGTTGAACTCGACGCGGCTCTTCACGCTGAAATACGGTCAGCCTGGAAATGTTCTTTCCATCGGTCGCGTTCAGACCCCGACGCTTGCGCTTGTCGTGGAACGTCAGTTGGAGATCGACAATTTCAAGCCAGAAGATTATTGGGAAATAAAAACCGTCTATCGTGATGCTGTTTTCAATTCAGTCAAGGGACGCTATTCGTCTGAAGCCGATGCAAAGGCAGCAATGTCTATTGTTGCCGCGCACCAGCTGACGGTCACTGATGTTCAGGAGAAGAAAGGAAAGGAGGCGCCTCCGAGACTATTTGACCTGACATCGCTTCAGGTCGAATGCAACAAACGCTGGGGATGGACTGCTGACGAGACGCTCAAAATGATACAATCCCTATATGAGAAAAAGGTTGCGACATATCCGCGAGTCGACACGACTTACCTTCCCGACGATGTGTATGGAAAGATTCCGGATATCCTGCGGCGGATGCGGCCATATGAGAATCTGACCGCACCGGTCCTCGCTCTGCCGAAGCTGCCTAAAAGCAAAAAGGTGTTTGATAACTCTAAGGTCACCGACCACCATGCGATTATTCCGACCGGAGAGTCTCCGGACTTTCTGGCGGGGAATGAAAAGCTGATGTATCACCTCATTGCCCGTCGGTTCATCGCTGCATTCTATCCAGACTGCATATACAGTTCAACAACGGTTATGGCATCTGTCGGTGACTTTGGTTTCAAAGCGACCGGAAAAACCATTATCTCGCCAGGATGGAGAGAGATATACCTAAAGGATAAACGGGAAGACAAGGAGAAGGAGACCGATTCGATCCTTCCGGCATTCTCAGTCGGCGAGTCCGGCCCCCATCAGCCGGAACTCTTGAAAAAAGTAACGCAACCTCCGAAATTCTATACCGAAGGTACGCTGTTGCGTGCGATGGAAACTGCCGGAAAGACAATCGATGATGAGGAACTTAGAGATGCAATGAAGGAAAACGGCATCGGCCGTCCTTCGACACGTGCAACCATTATCGAGACGCTTCATCGTAGACATTACATCTGTCGGGAAAAGAAAAACATAAAAGCCACAAAGGCGGGAATCGATCTGATTTCCCATATAGGAGTCGAGCTTCTGAAGAGTGCTAAACTCACTGGCATATGGGAAAATAAGCTTCGCCGTATTGAAAAAGGCAGTTATGATTCGCGTGAATTTATCGGAGAGTTGAAGCGGATGATCAACGAAATTGTCATCAGCGTTCTAAGTGACAATTCAAGCCATCGGATAATAACAGACCAGAACAACAGCTCTCGCACAAATGCAGATGAGCCTGCTGAAGGTAAACCGAAGAAAAGTGGCGGGTCGAAGCCGAGACAGAAACCGATAAGAAAATTCGAACAGGTAGCGTGTCCTGAATGTGGCAAGGGGTACATTATAAAGGGCAGGACGGCTTTCGGGTGTTCCTTGTATAAGGATGGATGCCGAATGATTCTGCCCTTTGAGAAATATCCTTCCGATTTGACTCCGGCCAAACTGAAAAAAATGATTGAGAAGAATTATGGGAAAAGTTGAAATGCTTCCGGTTGTTGATGTGAATGGAACTGTTTTGGCTGCCGCCGAGCGGTCGCGCTGCCATGGGCCTGAGCGGTTGCTCCATCCGGTTGTCCACCTTCATGTGTTTGACCCGGTCGGGAAGCTTCTCCTTCAGCGCCGCGCTGTCACCAAAAAGATACAACCAGGCAAGTGGGACACTGCAGTTGGCGGACATGTCGATTTTGGAGAGTCTATTGATGAAGCATTGATCCGGGAGGTCAGAGAAGAAATCGGACTTGAAGGATTTGTTCCGGATCCGGTCGCGCGGTATGTTTTCGAAAGTTCTGTCGAACGGGAGCTTGTCAACACATTCCGGACTACAGTCTCCTCGGAATTTGTTCCAAAGCGGGAGGAGTCTGATATTGATGAACTGCGGTTCTTTACAGCCGGAGAAATCAAACAAATGATTGAATGCGGCGACGTGACACCTAATTTTGCGATGGAATATTCGAAATACCTTTTTGTCGAATAGGAAACACGATGGGGTATAATTGCGTTTAAAGGCTATGAGCAGTCAGTTGTTGAATGATATATTTCAGATAGGCGGAGTCATAATAGTGCTGTCGGTCTGTGTGTTGTGGATTGTGCGCAGATGTTTGCGGAAAAACAGTCCATCATGTCATGCAGAGCCGGATGATCCGTGTGAAGCCTGCAAGTTGGTCAGTCATTGTAAAAAAAAGATCAGGATTGATTCAGACGTTGATGGCGGAGAGCAATGACCGCTATGTCTCAGCGGTTCATGCGCTTCAATAGATTATAGGAAGGAACAATTCCGAGTTCGCCGGCTTTGCTGAGATCGGCCGAGCCGGCAGTACGGTTGCCGAGCTGAAAATATGTGTAGCCACGGTTATAGTATGCCTCGCCGAAGTCGGGCTTGATTTCAAGTGCTTGATTGAACTCATCAAGAGCCGCTGTGAAGTTTCCCGTCTCAGCGAGGATGACCCCTTTGTTGAAATGGGCCACAGCCATGTTGGGCGACAGCCTGATGACTGTGTCAAGGTCATTCAGTATTTCCTGAACTTCAGAGCGGATCGACGTGGCGGCTTTTTGATTGTCTGTAGAGGTAGGCAAGCCTTTGGCGATGCGGTTGCGGACGTTTGCACGCATAAGATAAGCAGCCGTAAAATCCGGAGCAGCCTCGATTGCACGGTTCAGGTCGGTCATTGCCGACTGGAAATTTCTGACGGTAATCTGATCCATGGCTCGTCCGAAATAATCGATTGCGCGTGGATTATGTGTCGAGAGGTAGGAATTATAATACTCGATAGACTGGAAATGCCGGTTGATTTCCTCTGGATCTGTCAGGCTATGCTCACGGTTGGTCACCTGCAGCAAGTATCTTAGCGCGTGAGTCCGGTTGAGTTCGTCGACTTCCTTAAGATAGTCGCCTGTCGGTTTGAGTTCGGTAGGCGAGGTGTAATAGGTTATAGTGAACATTGGCTCAAGCTCGATTGTGACACTTTGATCCTGGATCTTTCCACGTATATTCTTGTTATTGAACTCGCGGTCGACTGTCGCATTGTCGGAGATGGTCAGCAGGGTAGAGAACTGACGGGCGACGGCATCTTCTGAATTGGGATCGAATGTTTCTTCGGCAGACGACGCGCGGTCAAGAATCCGGCTCGGATCGATAAGGTTCTGAAGCCCTTCTTTAGCTTTCTGACGTTTTGCAAGCGCAATCGACTTATCAAGGTCAGCCTGGGATGCCTTCATGCCCATGCTTTTTTTGACATCATAACGAAGGTAATATGCGAGCGCGAAGTTCGGAATCTCATCGATTACACGGTTTATGTCGTCAAGAGCGTGTCTGAAATCCCCGATCTCGCGATAAAGCATCGCTCTGTTGAACAGCGCCCGGTATTCGTGGGGACGAAGGGCAAGGACTTGTGAAAGATCATCTATGGCACGGTTATAGTCATGTACCTCCATGCGCAGCAACGCGCGGTTGTAGACGGCAACGAAATTGGTTGGTTCAAGCAACAGTGCATAGTCGTAATCGTTCATTGCTCCGATATAGTCATCCAGACGATAACGTATGAATGCTCGGTTGATGTAATAGCCGCCAACGCGGGGCTGAAGACGTATGGCTTCGTCCATGTCTGTCAGGGCCTGGGCGTAGTCCTCGTTGCGATGGATCGCGATGTCGGCTCTCATCAGATACCCGTTTACGCTGTTTTTGTTAATTGAAAGCGCTTTTTCAATATCTTCCATTGCTCCGGTCGTGTCCGCTTTTTCCAATCTCATTTTCGCTCGTCCGAGATAGCCTCCGTCAAAGCCTGGATGCGCATTCAGAAGTTGCCCGAAGCTTTTTTCCGCATTATCATAATCTTTGGTCGACTCTTGTGCAAGAGCCATGTTGTATAGAATGCCCTTGTTTTCAGGGAGGAGCGTCAAGGCATGGGCATAGTCTGCGATGGCAAGTGAATCCATTCCGAGGTTCTGTCTGACAACTCCCCGCAGTTCATAGGCATCGGTAATGAATGGATTCCGTTCAATGGCCATCGAAACATCTTGTTCGGCGCCTTTCAAATCATCGAGATTGAATTTTGCCAAGGCCCGGAAAAAGTATGGTTGAGCCAGATAAGGCTTTGCGGCTATCACCTGGTTGAAATATTGGATTGAGACCACATAATCCTCAAAATATAGAGCGTTGCGGCCGATCTGCATGACCTGATCGGTGTTGATCTGGGCCTTGGTGACCGTTATGCCCGTGAAGAAGAGAAGGAGTGTTATGATGTGACGGTTCATTGAGTTAGATTCAATTCAAAATAGATGACAAATTTATAAAATTATCGGTTATCAGTTGTAAATTTATTCTTAAAACAATTTAATTGCCGGCGAAACGTTAGACATAAACAGAATCATATGATAACCCCGGAAAACATTAATTGAATATATTTGTTGGATTTTTATCAAAATGTTTTCCTTGGTTCACTCTCTCCGGATGTTGATAGCTCAATATTGTTTCCAATTATTTAATCAGATGAAACAGATGCCTGAAAAAGAACGGATACTCGTTATCGGAGGCGGATTCGCCGGCTTGGGATTTATAAAACATATTGATAAGAAACGGTTTGATGTCACGTTGGTCGACCGAAATAATTTCCACAGTTTTCCTCCGCTGTTCTATCAGATCGCTTCAAGTGGAATCGAACCGGGAAGTATCTGCTTTCCGTTCAGACGCGAAATCCGCAAGGGAAAGGCGAAAGGAATAGACTTCAGGTTGGGAGAGGTCAAGTCGATCAATTACGAAGAGCGGACCATCACAACCCAGTATGAGACAATTGGATTCGATAAGCTTGTGATAGCGGCCGGTTCAACCAACAACTTCTTTGGAAATCAGGAGTTGATAAAATATGTCTATACACTCAAAAGTACAGCACAGGCAATGAGAATGCGCGATGAAATACTTGATCGTCTTGAACGCGCATCTATTGCCCGGACTTCAGATGAGCGCAGACGCCTGCTTAGTTTTGTCGTTATCGGGGGCGGCCCTGCGGGAGTGGAAATAGCCGGGGCTCTCGGCGAGCTTAAACGTTTCATCGTTCCGAGGGAATATCCGTCGATATCTCAGGATGAAGTAAACATAGTCCTTCTTGAGGGTTCCGGTTCTCTGCTTGGCGCTATGAGCGAAAAATCGCAGGAGGAAGCACTGAAGTATCTTGGGCGTCTCATGGTCGATGTGCGTCTCAACAGTCTGATGGAAGCATATTCCGAAAATATCGTGACGCTATCGGACGGCGCTGAAATATATTCCGGAATGGTTATCTGGACAGCAGGCGTTTCCGGCCAGCCTATCGAAATGGAAAAAGCCGGTGATATTATGGGGCATGGCTATCGTGTTAAAGTCGATCAATACAATCGTGTCGAAGGGCAACGGGACGTTTTTGCCATCGGGGATATGTCGCTAATGGTTACAAGCGGATATCCCAAAGGACATCCTCAGCTTGCTCAGGTTGCCATTCAGCAGGGTCGTCATCTTGCGATGCAGCTGAACTCCGGACGATTTGACCATCCGTTTGTCTACAAGGACAAGGGAACCATGGCTACTGTCGGCCGTGATATGGCCGTTGCGGATATCGGGAAGGTGCATTTTTCCGGTTTCGTGGCGTGGCTTGTCTGGATGTTTATACATCTTCTTTCAATTCTCGGAATGCGGAACAAAATCAGCGTTCTTATTGATTGGATATGGGCCTACTTCAGCTATGGAACATCTCTCAGGTTATTGCTTCATTCGTCTCGGTGGCCATTGCGCTCGCGGTGGGGCGAACGTTGATGTCTGTTTCGCATTCCCGACCGCAACCTGATGATATAGTTTTGTAAAATATTTAAAAAATCAGTAACTTTGCAAGCGACAGCCGGGCATTTCGTCGCTCGCCGCAATGGCGGCGTGAGGAAAGTCCGGGCAACACAGAGCACCATATTTCCTAACGGGAAGCTATCGGCAACGGTAGAGTAGTGTGACAGAAAACAACCGCTTCGTTTTATATGGAGTAAGGGTGAAAAGGCGAGGTAAGAGCTCACCGGGCAGCATAGCAATATGCTGCGCCGCACACCTTATGGGTTGCAAGGCCAAGTATACCGGCATTCAAGGGTTGCTCGCCCATTGCCGGGGGGTAGGCTGCTAAAGCCGTGTGGCGACATACGGCTCAGATAAATGACGAAACGTGGGGCGATCCGTTCGTCCTGCCGACATAACCCGGCTTATCGTCCGGCTGTCTTTTTTTTCAAAATCCGCATAACTATGATAATCAATTCCGCTCGCTTTGTCATAAGCAACTCCGATGTCAGAAAGTGTCCTGACGAACTTCGTCATGAATATGCCTTTATCGGCCGGTCCAATGTCGGCAAATCCTCCCTCATAAATATGTTGACAGGTCGCAAGAATCTTGCAATGACCTCATCGACACCGGGAAAGACGATGTTGATCAACCATTTTCTGGTCAATGACCAATGGTATATAGTCGATCTGCCAGGCTATGGATATGCGCGCCGTGGCAAGGAGGGTCGGGCAAAGATTCAAAAAATAATTGAGGCATATATCCTGAACCGACAACAGATGACCAATCTGTTTGTGTTGATTGATTCGCGCCATGCTCCTCAGAAAATCGACCTGGAGTTTATGGAGTGGCTTGGTGAAAATAGCGTTCCTTTCAGCATAGTGTTTACAAAAGCTGATAAACTTGGTAAAGAAGCCTGCAAAAGAAACATAGCCTCATATTGCGGTTGTCTGCTCGAAACGTGGGAGGAACTGCCTCCGGTTTTTGTGACATCATCGGAGAAAGGAGAGGGCCGCGACAATCTGCTTGACTATATAGAGCAGCTAAATCAACTTCCGCTCGAAGAATCGGAATAGCGGAGTCGGCGTGTCCAACAAAAACGGCTGTGATTGTGTTATAATGCTGAAATTATCTTTAATTCAGTACTAATTCTTATAGCACACAATTATGGAAGAAAAGAAAAGACGTTGTTGTTGTGGCAAGAAGGCCAAGCAGACAGATGAAGCATTACGTGAATTCCCCGGTGTGGCAGTCAACAGAGCCGATGATAATGCCGATACTACGGCATTGGAAAAGGAACGGACCCGCACTCTCAACAACAATCCGCGAAACAGCGATTCCTGATATATATCTGATATAATCGCACTTAATACGGCAACGGTTTCAATAAG
>JAIDXA010000011.1 GCA_029058705.1 Paramuribaculum sp.
TTCATAAATTGTCGACATCGTCGGCTCTGTGGAAGCTGGCGAGCGGCACAACAAGCGGATTGCGGCAGTTTTTGATCGAAATCAGCATGTGGTTTCCGGAAACGATTGCAGACTCCAGGGTTTGCCATCTGATTGTTTCGGATGATATGGGTTCTGATTCCTCGTCGGCCGTCACATAGACGATGTCAATTCTGTCGGGGGCGTGAAATTCGATCTTTTTCGGTGAAACTGCGCGATGTGCTTCCGGTGTGAGGAGTCTGGTGTAGTAGACATAGGCAATCACCGCCGGGTAGACAAGGGTTGCAAGTATGACTCCGACAAAGGCCCACCGAATGTCGAAAACAGTGCCGATCAGGCATCCCGTCAAAGGAATGGCAAGACAACCGAGGATAAACGGCAATGACTTTTCCGTACCTATTTTCAGATAGGCGGATGGGGCTATCCGGAAGGTATCTGTCGAAGTGTGAAAAGACGCCGACACCTCTGCCGGTTTTATTGAAGCCGTTTCAGAAGTGTCGTCCGTCATTGTTTTTTGCATAGGTCAATCCGAGAGATTGTGGATAACAAGCCCTGAGCGAAGTTTCGGTTCAAACCATGTGGTTTTCGGGGGCATGATGTTGCCGGAGTCGGCTATGTCCATCAACTGTTTCATCGAAACCGGATAAAGGGCTATTGCGGCAGCCATTTCGCCGGAGTCGACGCGTCTCTTCAGTTCCTTGAGGCCTCTGATTCCGCCGACAAAATCGACCCGTTTGTCAGAGCGCAGGTCGGTTATGCCGAGTATGTCGCGCAAAATGAGGTCGGACGAGATTGTGACATCGAGAATTCCGATCGGATCGTTATCGTCATATCGGCCTTCCCTGGCTGTCAGTGAATACCATTTCCCGTCAAGATACAAAGAGAAGTTGTGGAGTGCGCAGGGCGTATGGATCTCTTCTCCCTTTGGCTCTACTATGAAGTTGCTTTCGAGCCGGTTGAGAAATTCATCGGTCGACAGTCCGTTGAGGTCGGTGACCACCCGGTTGTAGTCGATTATCTTAAGATGTGATGCCGGAAATGCCACGGCAAGGAAGTAGTTGTATTCCTCTTCTCCCGTGTGGCCGGGGTTGCCGTGGGCCTTTTCGTTTCCTACGAGGGCTGCTGCTGCTGTGCGGTGATGTCCGTCGGCTATATATAAATAAGGTATGCCTGCAAATTCCCGGGTTATGGAGTCGATCGTCTCTTTGTCGTCAATCACCCAGAATTTATGGCCGAAACCATCAGGGGCGATGAAGTCATATTCCGGTTCTTTCGCGGTGGTTGTGGCGATCACTTTCTCCAGGACCTGATTGTCAGGAAACGCGAAAAACACCGGTTCGATGTTGGCGTTGTTTACGCGGACATGTTTCATTCGGTCCTCTTCCTTGTCGCGGCGCGTCAGCTCATGCTTTTTGATCCGACCCTCCATATAGTCGTCTACATTGGCTGCCACAACAATGCCGTATTGGGTGCGGCCTTCCATTGTCTGGGCATAGATGTAGTAGCATGGAGCGCTGTCCTGTACAAGCCAGCCCTTTTCCTGAAACATGTCGAAGTTGGCGCGGGCTTTCTCGTAGACTCGCGGATCATGTTCGTCGACTGACGGATCGAAGTCGATCTCTGGTTTGATGATGTGGTAGAGTGACCGCGGATTGCCTTCGGCTTCTGCTCTGGCTTCTGCGGAACTCAACACGTCGTAGGGACGCGATGCGACATCGGTCACAAGATTCCGGGGCGGACGCAGTCCTTTGAACGGGCGTACTTTTGCCATCTTGTCGGAGTTTAGCGGTGGATTATTGTTTTAAAAGAGGAGAGTTGCGGAAAATTGTCTGTTCGCGGTCCGGACCGATCGAAACAATCGTGATCGGAGTCATCAGCTCACGTTCGAGAAACGTTATGTAGTCGATAAACTCTTTCGGGAATTCATCTGTCGACTTCATGGCGGTCATGTCGGTTTTCCAGCCCGGCAGTTCGACATAGATAGGTTCGATGGAGCCTTCGTCTATGGAATATGGGAAATCGGTCACAGTCTCGCCTTCTACCTTGTAGGCCACACAGGCTTTGATTGAGTCGAAATCGTCGAGAACATCGCTCTTCATCATGATCAGCTGGGAGACTCCGTTGATCATGATGGCATAGCGCAGCGCGACGAGGTCGATCCATCCGCAGCGGCGTTCGCGGCCGGTGACAGCGCCATATTCGTGGCCTTTGTCGCGGATGGCCTTGCCGGTTTCGTCAAACAGTTCTGTCGGGAACGGCCCGCTGCCGACACGCGTGCAGTAGGCTTTGAAAATTCCGTAGACTTCGCCGATCTTGTTGGGGGCGACCCCGAGGCCCGAGCATGCGCCGGCAGTGATGGTGTTGGATGATGTCACAAATGGATATGATCCGAAGTCAATGTCGAGCATAGTTCCCTGTGCGCCTTCGCAAAGCACCGATTTACCGTCGCGCAGCGCGCGGTTGATATAGTGCTCCGAGTCGATGATGTCGAAAGTGTGGATATATTCGACTGCGTCAAGCCAGCGCTGTTCGAGTTCTGTCAGATCTGGATCCTCACCCATGGCGTGGAGCAGGACGAGATGTCTGTTGCGGGCGGCGGCGTATTTTTCGCGGAAATTGTGGAGTGTGTCGCCGAGGCGAAGGCCGTTGCGCGATATTTTGTCGGTATATGTGGGGCCGATCCCTTTTCCGGTGGTGCCGATTTTTGCACCTCCCTTGGCTCTTTCGTTGGCGGCGTCGAGAAGGCGGTGGGTCGGTAGGATCAGATGGACTTTTTTAGAGATCTTGAGCATTGACCGGAGGTCTATGCCTGAGCGTTCGAGGCTTTCGGCTTCTTCGCGGAAAAGAACGGGGTCGAGAACGACGCCGTTTCCGATAATGTTGACCTGTCCGTGTTGGAAAATGCCGGATGGTATCGAGCGGAGTACGTATTTGTGGCCTTCGAATTCGAGCGTGTGGCCTGCGTTGGGACCGCCCTGGAAGCGGGCCACGACATCATAGCGGGGAGTCAGCACGTCGACAACTTTGCCTTTCCCTTCATCGCCCCACTGGAGGCCGAGCAATACATCTACTTTCATGCTTTTGGTGTTGATTGGATATTATATTGTTTGATGATTTTCTTGAAAATGGTATTGTCCGGAAACTCAATCGGAGTTGTCCGGTTTCTTTTTCTTTGTCGCTTTTTCTTTTGTTGCTGAGAGGGGCCGGGAGCGCCTTCCGCAGGTCCGGCACAGACCATAGACATTCAGGTCAAGATAGGCCGGATGGAAATTACTGAACCGGCGGGTTGTCAGCAGGGCGT
>JAIDXA010000110.1 GCA_029058705.1 Paramuribaculum sp.
CGGGCATGGGGATGCAGGCGGTAGCCGGCCCAGCGTTCGAACTGGGCGGCATAGTCGCGCTGACAGATATGGCGCGGTCGCGGAGCGGGTTGATATGAGCGGCGTCTGAGCAACATTGCCGCAAAGATAAGGCCGCAGGGAGAGGATTACGATGCCAAATTCAATAAATGAGGAGGGTGTGCCGTCAGGAATTAGCGATTGAGGAGACGAGAGGGTCGGGATACTGCGGACTATGGCTGTTGGTCGGCGTCGGAGAGGATCTCGAGTTCTTCGTAGAGGTCGGGGTCGAAGTCGCGGTAGTCGTAGATCAGCTGGCCGTTTTCGTCGACGCACTGAATGAGAAGATCGAATCCTCCGTATTTAAAGTTTGTAAAAATAGGGTCATTATCTATAATGAATCCAAAAAGCGATCCAATGCCTTCGACCCAGTAGTCATAACGCAGTCTGTCCTTTAGAAGCCAGCTCGACAGCAATACTTTGGCGGCCCGAAGTTTTCTGCCGCGAAGTGTTATAGTGCCTCGACTTATAACCTCCCCCGGTATTGTGACAATTGTAGATGTGAACTCTATGCTTTCGGAAGGGAAAACATCATAGGCTAACAAAAAGTCCCAATTGCATTTCAACTCTCCATTAAAATAGTATAATTCACCTGGATAGGCTTCGAGAACGGCGCCATTTTCCTCTTTGAAATAACTTACCTTGTAGTCAGTGTCAGTATAATATGAATACTGTCTTCGCAATCTTTTAGCCACTGCTACATCCAGATCCACCTCTCCGGCAACATCTTCGTTGTAGTAATCGTTTCTTGTCTGGTCATCAGCCACCCTGACGCGAGACCAGCGCCGGCCGTCGACATAGATCGGGCGGAAGTTTTCGGAAAGCGGTTCGACCGGGCCAGTGTAGGGCGTGTAGTCGACCAGTTCGAGACCTTCGGGAATGAGAACGGAGTCGAGTCCCTGCGGCTTCTGGTCGGGCGGGGTGACCGGAGGGACTGTGTCGGTCGGAATGGTGTCAGAGGGGAGGGTGTCGGCAGGAATCGAGTCGGCGGGATTGCCGGATTCGATCGGAGAGTCGGGCTCGTTTGCGCCGGAGTCGCATGAGACTCCCAATGGAAGAAGTGCCGCTGCGGCAAACAAAGCAATGAGCAACTTTTTCATAATCTATAGGATTGTTTATTAATTGTTTAAGAGGTGAATTGATAAAATATTCAGACTTAGGGATTCAGCCTATTGTTTTATCAGTCTTGAGAAATGGGACACATATGTTTTTCCATTTTCAATGAGATTGACGATATAAGTTCCTTTTTCAAAATGGGAAATGTCAAATGTCACTTCGTTCACGCTGGAAGAAAAAGGACCGGGAACATTGAAAGAGTATGTCGGGATTCCATTAATATTAGTAAACAAAAACTG
Source organism: Paramuribaculum sp. (assembly GCA_029058705.1). Classification (GTDB taxonomy): domain Bacteria; phylum Bacteroidota; class Bacteroidia; order Bacteroidales; family Muribaculaceae; genus Paramuribaculum. Next base: position 1,413 of record JAIDXA010000110.1, read on the forward strand.
AATGGATGGATTCTGTTCATATTGTTCACTGATATATTTAATCGTCACATAATTTGTTGCGGGATTAGGCGAAACGGATGAAATTTGAGTCGGTAAGGTAATGACCGTGTCCGGAGGATTTAATACAGGAGCATTACGTCCGGTATATTCAAAGTGTTTCGGTTTATAGTTCTGTTTGGTTATCCAGACATCGAACTCTCCGACACCGGTTGTAAAAGTAAGGTCTTTTCCTGTCTTAATCTCGTAGTAATCTCCACCATCAGAACTTGAAACACAGACGCGGGCATCATTTACGCCTGTGTCGATTTTAAGATCACCAGCCATGGTTTGCGAAATGGAAGCAGACGTGAATTCCATAGGGAACTCATTGAATATAGGTGTTTCCGGATCTCCCATTAAATTAATTGCCCAATGAAGCCACCGATATGTACTGAGGTTTTTATTATGTTCTTCCTGTTCTTTGGTTGTGACCGGATAAATTCTGGCAGTCAAAGGCAATAACGTCAGTTTAGTAAAAGTCAGGAGTGAACCAAGGTGTTTGTCAATTGGCTTTGTGTTTATGTCATTGTAGTGGAGTCGTTTGTGGAATTCCGTTTCATAGGCCATAGAAAAATCCAAAGCGTTATTGTACCAACCTGTTCTTGAACAACCGAGAAAACCGATGACTCCACTTTTGGGATTTCGGATCAAAGCTTCGCTAAGACAAGGATCAGTAGGGTACATGTCATGGTCAAAAGCGTTGGTATTACATGCCATAGTTGAGATGAATGTATGCCCGGAATTATCAAGAGAAGTGGCATCTGAAAGTCTGAAAATATAACGTCCATCTTTATAACACCACCCATCAGAAACGCCATGCGAGAAGAATTGGACGTATTGATATCCCTTCTGTAGTTCAGTTTTTACGGATTGTTGAGTAAGAGGTTCTCCGCTGTATGAATAAGTATCAAAGAGTTTATTTGCTCCAATTATGACTTTGTAGCTTATGACGTTGTTGAAGAATTTGTCAGCCAATTGTTCTCCGTCAACATCAGATCTAAGATTTGTGCCGCACTGGAAGAACCTTCGCGTAAAGCGTGGAGACCGTTCATAATCGATAATTCTGTTCACAAAGGCTTCTACATCGCCAATATATCTTAGGGGAGCACGTGCGACATCAATGCACGGAACAACACTGAACTTGTTAAACGAAATGTAGGCATTTTTTGGGACAGTCCAATCCAGATCCTCCAATGCTGCGTAATAAAGATCGGTCGGTAACTCGAAGTCTTTGTCAACTGCAAAAGGGATTTCTTCTTTTATATAGCAATGTTGAGTTGGAATAATATCTACATCGCCTCCAAGAAG
>JAIDXA010000111.1 GCA_029058705.1 Paramuribaculum sp.
CATTTAGGTCGAGTAGATTCCGGCGAAAGGATGATAATGCGAGTCTTCAAGAAGGCTTGACGAACGGATTGCAAGCGGTTTGTCGATCACATCGAAGAGGGCTGAAAGGTCTTCGCGAATCCGGTCGGGCAGACGTGCCTGAAGGAAATGTTCAAGTATTGTCGCGTCGTCGGCATCGCTGAGCGCTATGGGATAGAGTCCGTTGGCCGACATGAATTCGTCGAAGATATCGGTGCAGAGAACAACCGTACGGGGTATTGTGATCGTAACGCCGTAGAAGTTGTCGCAGATTGGATTCTGTTTGATGATATGGTCGATGAATGCAAGTCCTCGTCCTTTTCCGCCGAGCGATCCTTTGCCGATCCGCGCGAAGTTGGAATAGTGGTCAAAGCGGTCTTTCCGGAAAACAGCCACGACTCCGCGGTTTTTCATCTTGCGGTATTTGACAATCAGATCGAAGAAAAGCTGGCGCACCGCCGGAACTTCTTCGAGCGAATAGAAGCGGTGGCATTTTATGATCTCGGCAATCGGAAACAGCGCACGTGAATAGAGCCACCGCGAAATGTCGTTCATCGACGCGTGGTGGAGAAGCGCTAAGGCGGAAATGTCGAAAATGTGATATTGCAGGTCCTTGAGTGAGGTGATGCGGATCTCTTTTCCGGTTTCCGGATCGGTCATTACGAAATCGCCGAAGCAGAATTGGCGCGAGATCGCCGCACTCAGGTCGATCGGGAATTTTTTAGAGTTCTTGTCGATGAATTCGCAGTTTATCTCTTTCGCAATCTCCGCGTTCTGTGATTCGGATGATTCGAGGATTATTGGGAGATATGGATTCTCTTTCCGAAGCTCACAGGCCAGCCTGATACCGGCCTGACGGTCCTTTTCTCCGTTGCGGTTGAATGAAACGTCGCTGATGACGCCAAGAAGGTTGTCGCCATAGCGTGAGTAGATCTCCAAGGCCTCTTCATAGTTGCGGGCAAGCATTACCTTCGGCCGGCCTCTCATTCTCAGCATCTGCTCATGTTCGTTGAGCGCTTCTGTCGACGACTCATAGCTCTGCTTGAGCAGATTCTTATAGATCTGGGGCAGTACCGATGAATAGAATCTGACAGAATCCTCGACAACAAGAATCATCTGTACTCCAACTTCGTTTATGTCTTTATC
>JAIDXA010000112.1 GCA_029058705.1 Paramuribaculum sp.
ATAAAAGACCTCAATAAACCCACAAGAATGATTTATAACATTTTTTTCGTAGTAAATTTAAACAGTTTCTTAATTTTTACTGAAACTTTCGTCTGATAAGTAAAGACCGTAACCATCATGAAACGCCTTCTCCCGATCGTCATCACTATGCTTCTGGCCGCCTTCACGGCATCAGCCCGTAACTGCCATGACCGGCGTCAGCCAAGATCCCCCTATTTCGTTGCGGACAACAAGGTTTTCTTCGAAGGCCACGGAATTGAGGGGGCTTCCGCATCGAGTTTTGAAATACTCCGCGACGGCTATGCGAAAGATGCATGGAGCGTCTACTACAACGGAGAAAAAATAGCCGATGCCTCAAGCTCATCGTTCAGGACATTAGGGTATGGCTATGCCAAAGACTCATGGAAAGTCTACTACAACGGGGTCGGTCTCGACGGTGCGTCGCCAAACAGTTTCAAGGTGCTTTCCGACTGGTATGCGAAGGACACATGGGCAGTCTACTGCGACGGGGTGAAAATCGACGGCGCGTCGCCCGACAGTTTCAGAGTCTTAAAACACGGCTACGCAAAAGACACATGGTCCACCTACTACTATGGCCGGAAAATCGACTGAATTAGTCATGTCCCCGATCCGCCTCAACCTCATGAAATATTCCAACAGCTGATCATACCGACAGGGAAACTACAACAACTCGATCGCCTCCTGCTGTTTCAACAACCGATTCAGGATGGACTCTGACAGTCCATTGCGGAAAGCGATTTTTCCACTATCTTTGCGACTGTATGAATCAGCGACGCATCATAACGACTGCAATCTACGAATCTCCCGCCGGCTCTCTGCGGCTCGGCGAATTCGAAGGACAGCTCTGTCTCTGCGACTGGACAGAAACTCCACGCCACGCCAGGCTTCTCGCACTGCTTGAGCAAACACTGGGTGCGACGGTTGTCAGCGGCACAACCCCCTGTCTGGAAACCGCCCGCGGCCAGCTTGATCAATACTTCGCGCGGAAGCGACGTCTCTTTTCCATTCCGCTCCGGCTATCAGGAACTGATTTCCAGAAACAGGTCTGGGAAACACTATTGACAATTCCCTGCGGCGCCACAGAATCATATCTGGGAATTGCACGGCGAATGCAGAAGCCTTCGGCCGTCAGAGCCGTTGCCGGCGCTGTCGGCAGCAACCCCCTCTCGATCATCATCCCATGCCACCGCATCATAGCCGCCGACGGCTCTCTGACCGGCTACCGTGGCGGCCTCGAAGCCAAACGGATCCTGCTGCATCTCGAAAACCAAACACACTGACAAACAAATGATCTGCCTCATAGCCGAATCGAAAACAATGCGCGCCGACCTCGGAAAAGTCGATCCCGGGACCGCTGACCGCCACACGCCGGCGTTTGAAACACAAGCCGCCGAAATCATGGCCCGCATGCATGACATGCCCGCCTCAGCAATCGCCGAAGCGGTCAGAATAAGTCCGGCTCTTGCCGCACGCTCCCGATCGATGATCTATGACTTCCCCGACAAATCGTCCGGTCTGAGAGCGATCGAAGCTTTCACCGGAGTCGTATTCAAAGCCCTGGACTTCACGACACTCCCGACAGAAGCAAAGGAAAAAGCAGGCAGCATGGTCCGGATCATTTCATCGCTCTACGGGTGGCTGCGTCCCGACGACATCATAAAACCCTATCGGCTCGATTTCACCTCACGCGTAGCACCCTGCGGCGAACCGCTGACAGCCTTCTGGCGCAACAGACTGACCGACCGTCTGCTGACAGAACTGAAAGAATCCGGTTCAACCGAAATCATCGACCTGATGCCCGCCGACGCCGCAAAATGCTTCGACTGGAAGCGCATTGCTTCATGCGCCGACATCTACAGGATCGATCTCCGTGAAATCATCGATGGAGGATCGACACGCACCCCCCGCTCCAACCGCCTCAAACAGCTACGCGGACTGCTCCTGCGTGAGATTCTTACTGGCCCGGTCACAACCCCCGAAGCCCTCCGCAACCTCAGCTCCGACACATTCCTTCCGGTCTGCGACGCTCCCGAAGGTCTCATCCGCTTCCTCGTCTGAGAGAGTGGTCATATGTGACTTTTTTTGTCCTGCCGGGCCACAGCCGGGAGTTTTTATAGGTGTTTCAACCCTGTTTGTAGATTTTTTTCGTTAATTTTGCATTCTCCACAACCAGGCGTTGGAAATGAATATCAAATACAACATAGCGGTCAACACGATCAATGCGGCGCTAAAGATCTACGCCCATTGCCTGCCGGCGACAGTCAGCCGTAAGTTTCCGGAATTTGTCAAGGGAAGGGTCGGACTCGTGCGACGTATCACCGCGGAAATGAACGAATCCACATCCGACGACGCGCCGGTTGTCTGGTTTCACGCTTCGTCGCTCGGCGAATTCGCCATTGCCCGTCCCCTGATCAACAGGCTCAAGGCTTCCGGAAACGTGCGCATTGTCCAGACATTCTTCTCCCCGTCGGGCTACCGCGTGATGAAAGACCGTCATCCCGGAATCGACCACGTTTTCTACCTGCCTCTCGACACCCTCGCGAATGTCCGCGGATTTCTGGAAGCCGTCAACCCGAAAGCAGCCGTCTTTCTTGTCTCGGAATACTGGCCCAACATGTTGCAGGAACTCAAATTCCGCTCAGTCCCTACATTTCTTGTCTCGGCTCTCATCCGAAACAACGCTCCGTTTTTCCGATGGTACGGCAAAATTTTCCGCAAAGCACTGCTGACCTACCGGAAATTCTTCGTTCTCGACCGCAACTCACTGATCAATCTCCGTTCGCTCGGTTGCGACAATGTAGAGATCTCAGGCGATCCCCTCTTCGACAATGCCGCGCTCATCGCATCTGCCGACTGGACCGATCCCGTAATGGAGAACTTCTCCGAAGGACGCACCGCCAGGCTGTTCATGGCCGGAAGCCTAAGCGACAAAAACGACCTGCGGCTGGTTGCAGAAGCCCTGCGCCGCCATCCCGCACTGAAAGCCGTCATCGTCCCCCACGACGTGACCGCGAAAGCAATCGCCGAAATCGAAAACGCCTTCGACAGCCCGACGGCCCGATATTCACAGCTGACGGCCGAGTCCGATCTCACCGGCATACGCGTTGTGATAGTCGACTGCGTCGGAAAACTCGCCTACATGTACCGCTACGCCTCAATGGCCTATGTCGGTGGCGGATTCACACCCCTGCTCCATAGCGTCATCGAAGCGACCGTCTATGGAATCCCTGTCAGTTTCGGCCCGCGCATAGAACGGAAAATAACGCCGGCACAACTTATCGAACGCGGAATCGGTGCGATAGTCGAAACTCCCGACGCGCTCTCGCAATGGATCACCTCGCTCACCCCCGACCGGCTTGACCAAATTCGCGAAAACGCGATTGACTACGTCAACGAAAACGTCGGCGCGACCGCACGAATTGTCGAATCAATCGAAAAATGCCTATGGGAGAAAAAATAAAATACGCATTGTATCTCGCCCTGTTCATGCCGATCGCATGGTTGCCGCTGCCTGTACTTTACATGATCAGCGACGGCCTCTGCTTCATATTCCGCAACTGCCTGCACTACAGGGCAAAAGTCATCCGCGAGAATCTGTCCGTCTCATTCCCTGAAAAATCAGCCGAAGAGCTTGCCGACATAGAAAAGGAATTCTATCGACAGCTCGCCGACAACTTTGTCGAAACCATAAAACTCCTCTCGATATCAAACGCCACAATCAACCGGCGTGTCTCTGTTGAAAACGCCCGACTCGTCGAGGAAGCGGCGGCCACAGGCGACCCCGTGTTTCTATATCTGGGTCATATCTGCAACTGGGAATGGATTCCGGCCATCACACACCATTTCACCCTTCCGAAAGTGACGGCCCAGATCTACAAACCATTGCGCGACCGCGCCTTCGACCGGCTGATGCTCCGCATACGCTCGCGCTTCAATGCCCTGAACATCCCGCAGGACAAAGCTTTCAGAACCCTCTTCGGCCTGAGCCGCAAAGGCAGTTTCATTGTCGGAATTCTCGACGACCACAGTCCGAACCATTCCCGCTCACGCCACTTCATGAACTTCCTGAACCATCCGGGAACAATAATCAACGTCGGTGCCGAAGAGATCGGAAACCGTCTGAAAGCGCGCTACCTCTATCTCGACATCGAGAAACTTAAACGAGGCCACTACAGACTCACCTTCAAACCGATCGAACCGACCGAAGCCGACGGCGACAGTTACCCTGTGTCACACGCATATATGCGTATGCTCGAAACAACCATCAGGCGTCAGCCGCCCTACTGGCTTTGGTCGCACAAACGCTGGCGTTACACTCTTTCTGCATCTGAGATCCAGCATGAAGCATCATCACCAATCAATAATCCAGAATAATCACACTCATCCAATCATAACGAAATGAAAATAATCTGCGTCATACCCGCCCGCGCCGAGTCTACCCGCTTCTTCGAGAAGCCTCTCGCCCTTATACTTGGCAAACCGATGATCCAATGGGTATATGAACATTGCAAGGAAGTTGAAATCTTCGAAGAAGTATATGTAGCTACAGACTCTGAGAAAATCCGTTCGGCCGCCGAATGCTTCGGCGCAAAAGTCGTCATGACCCGTTCCGACCACGACACCGCCACCGAACGCCTCTATGAAGTCTCGACCATTGTTCAGGCCGATCTGTACGTGATGGTCAACGGCGACGAACCGCTCCTCACACGCGACGCCATCATCCAGTGCATTCCCGACGGGCTCACTCCCGACGACTTCTTCGTAAGCAACCTCATGACAGACTTCACCAATCCCGTCGAGGTCGTCGACGCCACCAATCTAAAGATCGTGACTGCCGCCGACAACCGATGTCTCTTCATCTCGCGCAGTCCGATCCCATATCCCAAAGGTGCGATGGACTATGTTTTCCACAAGTTCGTGGGCGTAGGTGCTTTCACCCGCAAGGCTCTTGATTTCTACCACAACACTCCGCGCGGACCTATAGAAAAAATCGAAGAAAACGACTCGTTCCGGTTCATCGAGAACCATATGCCGATCTACTACTACAACTGCCACTGCAAATCACTCTCCGTCGACAACCGCAAAGACATTGCCGGAGTCGAAGCCTATCTGACCGGCAAATGAGAATCCGTTTCGACTCCCATTCGCTTGAAAAATTCGCGCGGCGTCTCCGGTTCTATGCCGGAGGCTTCGCGCGCTACTACCTTCCTTCGGCAATTTTCCGCTTCATGTTCCGTCGCCGGATCGCATCACTGACCGACGCAGAACGCGCCTATGCCGAAAACCGGGTCAATTACTACGTCCGGCTCTCGCCCGACGCCTCGCTCGATCCCGACAATTCGGTTGAGGTCAGGCAGTTTCGGTTTCCATGGCGAAAAAAACACCGTTTTTCAGGCTACTTCTTCGATCTTTTCCCACTCGTGCGGATCGGACGTCCAACCGACCGCTTCAGCTACCTGTTCGGCGACATCAACTTCGAGACGCCCTCGCCGCAGTTCGTCAAATCGCGGCCTGTTGCCGGCAACGGACACTCAAACTCCGTTCTCACGCTGCTCGACAGCGTGCGCCACTTCTCGTTCATAACCGACACAATACCCTACGGCGACAAAAAACCGCTCCTCGTGTTCCGCAACGTTGTCAGAAACCAGCCCCACCGCACAGCATTCCTCGAACTCTACCACAACCACCCGTTGTGCGACGCCGGCCAGGTCAACGACGACGAATATGTGACCGACCGGGCCTTTATCAAAAACTACATCCCAGTCGACCAACAGCTCGGCTACAAATTCATCGCGACAATCGAAGGCCACGACGTTGCGACAAACCTCAAGTGGGTAATGTCGTCAAACTCCATCGCAGTCATGCCCCGGCCGAAAATCGAATCATGGTTCATGGAAGGAAGTCTCATCGGCGACTACCACTACATCGAAATACGCGACGACTATTCCGACCTGCCGGAAAAATTACGCTACTATCTCGACCATCCGGATGAAGCTGAAGCCATCATACGCCACGCTCACGAATATGTGGCCCAGTTCCTCGACTCCGATCGCGAACTGATGATCGGACGCATGGTGGCAAGCCGCTATTTCTCGCTTCTCGGCTGACCACAGAAACGGTTATTCCTGACAGAACACAATCAGCTCCGGCCCACCGTTTGGTTGACCGGAGCTGATTTTATTCTGATAAGTGATTTTTTCTCAGGGGAATTACATCATGCCGCCCATACCCCCCATTCCGGGAGCAGGCATTGCCGGAGCTGCGGCATTCTCCTCTTTCTTCTCTGCAATGACACATTCGGTCGTAAGGAACATGCCGGCGATCGAAGCTGCATTTTCAAGAGCCACACGCGTAACCTTGGCAGGATCGATCACACCTGCAGCCATGAGGTTTTCATAGCAGTCCGTCCGGGCATTGTAGCCGAAGTCGCCATTGCCTTCCTTCACCTTCTGGACAACGACAGCACCTTCTACACCGGCGTTGGCAACGATCTGGCGAAGCGGCTCTTCAATAGCGCGACGCACAATCAGAATACCGGTTGTCTCATCGTCGTTCTCGCCCTTGACTCCGTCAAGCAATTCCACACAACGGATATAGGCGACACCTCCACCGGGAACGATACCTTCGGCAATCGCGGCACGGGTTGCCGAAAGAGCGTCGTCGACACGGTCTTTCTTCTCTTTCATCTCAACTTCCGAAGGAGCCCCGATGTGGAGAACCGCAACTCCGCCGGCGAGCTTCGCCAGACGTTCCTGAAGCTTCTCGCGGTCATAGTCGCTTGTGGTCTGTTCGATCTGCGCCTTGATCTGACCGACACGTGCGGCGATGGCGTCTTTCGAACCGAGTCCGTTGATAATCGTAGTGTTTTCCTTATTGACCTCTACCTTTTCGGCGCGGCCGAGCATATCGACTGTAGCGCTTTCAAGCTTCATGCCCTTTTCTTCAGAAATGACAACACCGCCGGTAAGCACAGCGATATCCTCGAGCATCTCCTTGCGGCGGTCGCCGAATCCGGGAGCCTTGACAGCACAGATCTTCAGCGATCCGCGCAGACGGTTAACGACGAGTGTGGCAAGAGCCTCATTGTCGACATCTTCGGCAATAATCAACAACGGACGGCCGCTCTGGGCGCTCGCTTCGAGAATCGGAAGAAGATCCTTAAGGTTGGAGATTTTCTTATCGAAAAGAAGAATATAGGGAGAATCCATCTCACACTCCATCTTCTCAGTGTTGGTGACAAAATAAGGCGAGATATAACCGCGGTCAAACTGCATACCCTCTACGATATCGACAGTAGTCTCGGTGCCTTTGGCCTCATCGACAGTGATGACACCTTCTTTTTTCACCTTCTTCATCGCTTCGGCGATAAGATGGCCTATAGCCTCGTCGTTGTTGGCCGAGATTCGGGCAACATCCTCGATTTTCTTGAAATCGTCGCCGACCTCTTCGGCCATATCCTTGATGCCGCCGACAACAACCCCGACAGCTTTGTCGATACCACGCTTGATATCCATCGGATTGGCTCCGGCTGCAACATTCTTCAGACCCACATTAATGATCGCCTGAGCCAGCACTGTGGCGGTTGTCGTACCGTCGCCGGCATCATCGCCCGTCTTGGAAGCGACTTCCTTGACAAGCTGCGCGCCCATGTTCTGGAACGGATCCTCGAGTTCCACCTCGCGGGCAACACTCACACCGTCCTTGGTGATGTGCGGAGCCCCGAATTTCTTCTCGATGATAACGTTGCGGCCTTTCGGGCCAAGTGTGACTTTCACCGCGTCGGCCAGCGCGTCGACGCCTTTCTTAAGCTCTTCGCGAGCCTTGATCTCAAATTTTATTTCTTTTGCCATTTTGTTTGTGTTTTTAGAATCTGTTTGAAATTGACTTAGCCGACAACAACTGCGAGAACATCATTCTGACGCATGATCAGATATTTTTCGCCCTCGAATTCGATTTCCGTACCGGCATATTTCCCGAAAATAACCTCGTCGCCTTCCTTAAGGATCATCTCTTCGTCCTTGGTGCCTTTGCCGGCAGCCACTACTTTGCCTTTAAGAGGTTTTTCCTTTGCGGAATCAGGAATGATGATACCCGACACTGTCTTTTCTTCGGCCGGTGAAGGAAGAACGATCACGCGGTCAGCTAACGGTTGAAGATTCATATCAGTTTCTTTTTTATGTTTGATTAGTGATTTGATTTTATCTTTTTTGAAAACCACCCCCGGACGAATCCGGAACAAGTCCTCATTGTTCCTTATCTGCAATCACTGTGCCAAACGTCCAGGTCGGTATCCGTGCGACATTGTGTCATATTTTCTGACATCTCAATGTGACATTTTGTCGTGTCCGGAACAACACATCGATGTCACAACAACCGGACCGGGCCTCCGGTTCACAACCTACGGCAATTTCCATCGCCACCCGCCCATACTTCAATGCCGTTTGGACTTCAATATGATAACTCCGGCACGGCTCTTTCATTTAAACTAAAATAAAGAGCACATCCTCCCTTACCCGCTTCAGTCCGGAGCGGGTAATTT
>JAIDXA010000113.1 GCA_029058705.1 Paramuribaculum sp.
TTGCCCATTATCAGAAGTTTAATCCTGATCTTTCAATGTCTTTGTCCGGTAATTTCATGTTTACCGATGGATTCTATAAAAATTATTACAATGCAAAAAAAGTAGGTGCGGAAAAAGGCGGTGGTCTCAGGTGGACTACACAATGGCAGATCACGCCGACTCTTTCGGCGGATAATACAGCCGCTTTCAACTATTCCCAGCAGGGGGGGTATGCCTATGAGTATGCCGGGAGTGGACGTGTTGAATACAATGACACTTGTTTCTATCGCCGAAATGTAGTCAGCGATGCCTTGACCGTAAAATGGAATCAGGGATCATTTTCGCTTTCGAGCATTACGTCGTTCCAGCACATCACGGACAACATGACGCTTGACCAGGATTTCCTGCCGCTGAAATATTTCACGCTTACGCAGGCTATCCATGAATCAAGTGTTACGCAGGATATCGTTGTCCGTGGAACTAAAGGCGATTATTCATGGCTTGGCGGACTTTTCGGGTTCTATAAGCACACGTCGATGCGTGCGCCGGTGGTTCTTGGCGACGACGGAATTGCTTTTCTGATCACTGACCGTATAAATTTGAATGACCGAATTCCGGTCAGGCTTGAATTTGCAGATCCGTCGATCGCTCTTTTGAGCAATTTCAAAATGCCGACATATGGACTTGCGCTTTACCATCAGAGCAACTATCAACTTGATAAGTTTAACTTTGCTCTTGGGCTTCGTCTTGATTACGAGAAGACCGCACTTGATTATAAAAGTGTTTGCAATACTGATGTGGCGGTCTACATGAAAAGCGGTGTGCCGCCTGTTCCTCTGGTGCAGAAGACTGTCGACATCAATGAGTCCGGGCGTCTTTCCGATCATTATCTTGAACTTGTGCCAAAATTCACTGTGAGTTACGATCTCCCGATGCATAGCGGTTCGAGCCTTTATGCATCAATAGGGAAGGGGTATAAGTCAGGCGGGTTCAACAACCAGATGTTTAGTGAGATTCTGCAGTCGAAAATGGAGGCGGAGGTAAAGGCGATGATGCCAGGGGTTAATGTTGATAATGAACCGGTTGATATAGATGAAATCATATCATATAGGCCTGAACGGAGCTGGAATTATGAAATTGGCGCGCATATCGGATGCGCACAGGGGAGGGTGATGACCGACATAGCCCTGTTCTATATAGACCTGACCGATCAGCAGCTGACGACTTTTCCCGCAGGATCGACCACAGGCCGTATTACGACAAATGCCGGCAAGTCGCGAAGCATGGGGGCGGAGCTCCAGATTCGTTACAATCCTTCCCGCAGCTGGGCTTTCAATGCATCGTATGGCTATACCAATGCGAAATTCCGGAATTATGTCGATGGTGACAATGACTATAAAGGGAAGTTTGTACCGTATGTCCCGCATCACACTCTGTTTCTCTCAGGAGCATTCAGTCATAAAGCAGGTGCTGGCTGGAAAATGACCTATGATGTCAACCTCCGTGGGGTGGGCAAAATCTATTGGACGGAAGCGAATGATGTCGTGCAGCCGTTCTATGCTCTGCTTGGGGCATCGGTCAAAGCCGACCGCGGATGGGTTGAGTTTGAGGCATGGGTCGAGAATCTGGCAGATACCAGATTCAATACGTTTTATTTCGAATCGATATCAAACCGTTTTCTTCAGCGCGGCAAGCCACGGCAATTCGGCTTGACTGTCCGGCTGAACTTTAATGCTTCTAATTGACGGAATTTCAGCGGTGCGTTCTGCTGTTTCCTGTTCTTATTGGTAACGGGGGCGAACAACATTGGCGATCGGGTGGTTTTCGTTATATGAAACACTATCGCTACATATTGATTTTGATTAGCTCGATTATCCTTGTATCATGCGGGAGCGACGAGCCCTTCAAGCATGTTGTGTTTGCCGACAGTCCTAAGATGTTCAGTGCGGTTGTTGATTTGACGGAAGATCGGTCGCCTGTCGTCATGACGGAAGGGGTGTCATACTACATAACGTTTAACGATGAGCCGAAGCAGGCAACGCTGACGATAAACGATCTGCGTCTAACTCCTTCTGGAGAAAGGGTTGTTGCAACGTTTGTCGACTTGGAATGGACCTATGGGGAGGGGGCTCACGAAAAACAGCGGATCATAGTGGCTGATGAGCTGCATTCGAGCGGCGACCCGGGGGCGGACATGGTGTTGACGGATGTGACCTTTGTGTATACTGAATCGAATGAGTTGAATCCGGTGGAGTCGGTAGGATTTTACGCTGAATTCACTGTCAATGGCCGCTATCATGTCGTTTCTTATCCCTATATTGTTGTTGCCGACGGAACAACAACAATAAGAGGCGTGGCCGAAGGTCGGGTTGTGGATGATGAAATATCATATGACCCCGTTTATTTGGTGCGTTTCGATCCGAAGTCGATGAGTGCTTCAGTCAGTTCGCTGGGATTGACAATCGGGGGAATGGATGCAGATTTCGAAATTTCCGGACTCGGTCTGGTTTTGGATGAGCGGAAATATGTTCTTTCGGCAAACGGGTCGACAGATTATAAAAATGTGTCAGATGAAAGCAGGTGGTCGTTTGTTGATTTTAATGCCACTGCGGATTTGCGTGATGAGTTGAATCTTGTCCTGGAGTTGTCGTCCGACAGCTGCCATGTTGTGGTTGAGGGGTTTCTTTCACCGGATCTTTCGGTTTCGCGTCGCTGAATGATGTCAGTCGCGGCGTGGAAATAATGTTGGTCGAGATGTCGGTCGACATCCGTTTTGCGCGCAAAACAGATTGAACTGTGACTAAAAATAGTTAAATCGGGCTGTTTTTTGTTGAAAATTTGTTATCTTTGCACTGCAAATGAATTGTTGCCACGGAATTCGTGAATCGCAGTTTCTTGGAGAATTAACCCAATGCACTGACCATAAGAAATATTCCGCGTTGATTTCTGACCAGAAAAATCAGGTAATTTTTTTACTATAGTATGATATCACTTACAATCCTATCATCTACTCTTGCAATCACAGCCGCCATTACCGGTATTGCCCTTGTGGGTCTTGCGCTGTGGCTTGCCGGTTTAATGTCGCCTAAGTCTTATAATGTTGCAAAAGGCGAAGCTTATGAGTGTGGTATTCCGACACGGGGCGAAAGCATGGCTCAGTTTAAAGTCGGCTACTATCTGTTTGCTATTCTATTTTTAATGTTTGATGTTGAGTGTGTCTTCCTGTTCCCGTGGGCTACGATTGTCCGCTCTCTCGGCGGGGCCGGTCTTCTCAGCATCGCTGTTTTCTTTGTAATCTTAGTGCTCGGGCTGGTTTATGCTTGGCGGAAAGGAGCTCTTGAATGGAAGTGACAACAAAAAGCATGCCTTATGATGCATGGAAAGACAATGAGTATATTGAGAGCCTGGTCAAGGAACTTCAGGCCAACGGAACAAATGTCGTTGTCGGGAGTTTTGATAAGCTGATAAATTGGGGCCGCAGTAATTCCATCTGGCCGTTGACGTTTGCCACGAGCTGCTGTGGGATCGAGTTTGTTTCTCTTGGTGCGGCGCGTTATGATATGGCTCGCTTCGGATGGGAAGTCGCTCGGTCGTCGCCTCGTCAGGCTGACTTTATGATGGTCGCCGGCACAATCGTGAAACGTATGGCTCCTGTCATGCGCCGTCTCTATGATCAGCTTGCTGAGCCTAAATATGTTATTGCATGTGGCGCATGCGCTGTGTCGGGCGGTCCTTTCAAGAAGTCTTACCATGTGGTGATGGGGATTGACAAGATCGTTCCTGTGGATGTTTTCCTTCCCGGATGTCCACCTCGCCCCGAGGCGATGATTTACGCAATCATGCAGCTTTCCCGGAAAATAAAAGTGGAACGTTTCTTTGGCGGTGTGAACCGCAAGGAAAATCAGGAAGCGTTTCTTAAGGCGCATCCGATAGAGTCGCTGGAGGATTAAATTATAGATTGTTGAACATTAAGATTTCAATTCCTAAATAATGGCAGAACTTAAGGACACAATAGCCAGAATTTTTCCCGAAGCCACTTTTGAAGATGGCCACATTCTGACAGTCTGCATTCCTGATGAGAAATGGCATGAATACGCCAAGATATTGAGAGATAATACCGACCTGGGATTCGATTTTCTTGTGACCATTGTCGGAATGGATTGGAAGGATAGACTTGGATGTGTCTATTACCTGACATCTACGAAAAACAACAGCCATCTCTCGGTTAAGGTCACAACCGACAATCTTGAGAATCCGATGATTCATAGCGTTGCGGATCTCTGGCATATCGCCGGGATTTTCGAGCGTGAGGTATATGATTTCTTCGGAATCGTTTTTATAGGCAATCCGGACATGCGTCGTCTCTTTCTTGACATCGACTGGAAGGGATTCCCTCTCAGGAAGAACTACGACGAAAGCGAGGATAACAACCCTGTCTCTACCGAAAATGAACGTCAGTCAGACTATACGGATACGTATGTCGAATTGCCCGACGGCTCTGTTGAAAAGCGTCAGACAAGAGTTTTCGAAAAAGATGATTTCGTTGTCAACATAGGTCCGCAGCATCCGGCCACGCATGGTGTGCTCCGTTTCAGAACGGCAGTTGACGGTGAGACAATCAAGAAAATTGATGTCTACATGGGTTATATACACCGCGGCATTGAAAAGATCTGTGAGAAACTGACTTATCCGCAGACTCTTCATTTTATGGATCGAATGGACTATTTCTCCGGTCATCCATATCACCATTGTCTTTGTATGACAATTGAGGAAGCCGCCGGTATAGAAGTGCCTCGCCGTGCTCAAGTAATCCGAGTGCTCATGGATGAGTTGTCCCGCATAGCTTCCCACTGTCTCTTCATCGGCACATTCTGCATGGACCTCGGTGCAACAACAATGCTTTTCTATACTTTGCGTGTCCGCGAGCAGATTCTTGATATCATGGAAAAGACCTGCGGTGCGCGAATGACGTTCAACTATGGATGTATCGGCGGGGTAATGCAGGATCTTGCTCCGGATTTCGTTGCGGATGTCAAGGCTCTTCTTGAAGTGCTTCCCAAAAATATAAAAGAGTACAATAAACTCTTTACGGGTAATGTCATTACCAAAAACCGTATGGAGGGTGTAGGTTATCTTTCGAAAGAGGACGCGATCTCATGGTCTGTTACCGGACCGTCCGGACGTGCTTCCGGTTGGGCTTGCGATGTGCGCAAGACAGACCCATATTCGATCTATGCTGAACTCGATTTTGATCAGGTAGTGAAGACCGAAGGCGATTCTATGGCGCGCTTCAAGGTGCGCATGGAAGAAATGGAGCAGAGCGCGCGGATCATCGCTCAGCTTATCGACATCATCCCCGAAGGAGATATCTGTGCAAAAGTGCCGAAAGTCCTTAAACTTCCGGTTGGACATTGGTTCCGCACGGTAGAAGGTTGCCGTGGAACGTTCGGTGTATATCTCGAAAGCGACGGCTCTACATCGCCTTATCGACTCAAGCTGGTGCCGCCGAGCCTTACTGCAGCGGCCGCAGTCGATCACATAACCCGCGGCAACAAGATTGCTGACCTTATTACGATCGGTGGATCGCTCGACTATATTGTCCCTGATATGGACCGATGATTCACGTCCCTACTAACTTATCACGTTTCTACTATAAAAAATAATATCTTAAAATCTATGTTCGATTTTTCGTTACTGACTGAATGGATCGGTAATTTCCTTCAGGAAACGCTGGGTTTGCCGGCTTGGCTTGCGACTACTGTCGAATGTGTTGGAGTCGGACTCGCGCTTCTGTTGGTCTATTCCCTGCTGGCTCTTTTCTATATTTGGTATGAGCGTAAGCTTTGTGCCGCGTTCCAGTGTCGTCTCGGTCCGGATCGTGTAGGTCCGTGGGGGCTTCTCCAGAGTTTCGCCGATATGTTCAAGATGCTTATCAAGGAATTGATTTCGCTGAACCACATCGATAAATTTCTATTCGCGCTTGCGCCCTATCTCGTAATCCTTGCATCGATGCTCGCTTTTGCTGTGTTGCCATGGGGCAAGGGGCTGCAGGTCATCAATTTCAATATCGGTATATTTTTCCTGATCGCAGTTTCTTCGATAGGCGTGCTTGGGATTCTTCTTGCCGGTTGGTCCAGCAACAATAAATTCACTCTTATCGGTGCAATGCGTTCCGGTGCGCAAATGGTCAGCTATGAACTTTCGATCGGCTTGTCTGTGCTTACTATGGTGGCTTTTGCCGGCACAATGAACATTGTGGAGCTTGTCGAGGCACAGAACAACTTATGGTTCATATTTTCGGGTCATATCCCGGCTATAATTGCGTTCATCATTTATCTTATCGCCGGTACAGCCGAAACCAACCGTGGCCCGTTTGACCTTCCCGAGGCGGAAAGCGAGTTGACCGCCGGTTATCATACAGAGTATTCAGGTATCCATTTCGGATTTTTCTACCTTGCGGAATATCTTAATCTTTTCATCGTTTCGGGTGTGGCCGCTCTCCTGTTCTTCGGTGGCTGGATGCCCCTTCACATTCCTGGATGGGACGGTTTCA
The DNA here is from genome assembly GCA_029058705.1 of Paramuribaculum sp. Taxonomy (GTDB): domain Bacteria; phylum Bacteroidota; class Bacteroidia; order Bacteroidales; family Muribaculaceae; genus Paramuribaculum. The sequence continues at coordinate 6,533 of JAIDXA010000113.1, forward strand.
ATGAGATTATGGACTATATTCCCTCTGTCCTGTGGTTCATCGGCAAAGCGATTGCCCTCTCCTTTATCATAATATGGTTCAAGTGGACTTTCCCTCGTCTGCGAATTGACCAGCTTCTTACTCTGGAATGGAAATATCTCCTACCAATCAATCTGTTCAACCTTGTTTTGATGGTGTTGGTGATTGTCTATAATTTCCATTTCTAATTAAACGTTGTTAACTTGGAATTTCAGACAAGGTTTCAACTTTTAACACGATAAACTCGTTAAAACAAATATCCATAATTCAGATATGATCATGAGCGACAAATTCGGAAAAATAGTTCAGGTTATCGGACCTGTGGTCGATGTGGCTTTTGAAGGTGAAGGCAATGTTTTGCCCCCGATCTTCACAGCTTTGAAGGTAGACCGTCCCGACGGATCGATGCTAATCCTTGAAGTCGAACAACACATCGGCGAAAACACAGTGAGATGCGTGGCTATGGAAAGCACCGATGGTCTCCAGCGCGGAACACGTGTTGATAATCTCGAACGTCCAATCGCAGTTCCTACCGGCGATCAGGTAAAGGGACGTCTGCTTAATGTTGTCGGTGAAGCAATTGACCGTCTGCCTGCACTTAATCGCGATGAACTTCGACCGATCCATCAGCCTGCACCCGAGTTTGACGAACTGACAATCGGTACTGAGATTCTCTATACAGGTATCAAGGTGATCGACCTGCTCGAACCATATAGTAAAGGTGGTAAGATCGGTCTGTTCGGCGGTGCCGGTGTCGGTAAAACAGTATTGATCATGGAGCTTATCAACAATATCGCGAAGGGCCACAATGGTTTTTCTGTGTTCACCGGTGTCGGAGAACGCACGCGTGAAGGTAATGACCTTCTTCGTGAGATGATTGAAAGCGGTGTGATGAAATATGGAGAAAAGTTTGCCGAAGGAATGGAAAAAGGAGAGTGGAATCTCGCGGATGTCGACATGAAACAAGTCGAGCAGTCGCAGGCTACACTCGTTTTCGGCCAGATGAATGAGCCGCCGGGCGCCCGTCTCCGTGTCGCGCTTTCAGGTCTGACGGTGGCAGAGCAATTCCGCGATCAGGACGGTGGCGGAAAGGAGATCCTCCTGTTTATCGACAATATCTTCCGTTTCACCCAGGCCGGTAGCGAGGTTTCTGCGTTGTTGGGCCGAATGCCCTCGGCAGTGGGATATCAACCTACTCTAGCGTCTGAAATGGGTATGCTGCAGGAACGAATCACTTCGACAAAAAATGGATCAATCACGTCGGTTCAGGCTATCTATGTGCCGGCTGATGACCTGACTGACCCTGCTCCTGCCACGACATTCAGCTTCTTGGATGCAACTACGGTATTGAGCCGTAAAATCGCGGAACTTGGTATCTATCCTGCTGTTGATCCGCTCGAGTCCACATCCAGAATTCTTGATCCTAATATCATTGGAGAAGATCACTACAACACCGCGCAGGCTGTCAAGCAGCTTCTGCAAAAATACAACGAACTGCAGGATATCATTGCGATTCTCGGTGTGGATGAACTTTCTGATGATGACAAGCTTGTCGTTGCACGCGCCCGCCGTGCGCAGCGTTTTCTTTCGCAGCCGTTCTTTGTGGCTGAACAGTTCACAGGCCTGCCCGGCGTGATGGTTCCGCTGTCTGAGACTATTCGCGGTTTCAAGATGATTCTCAGTGGAGAAATGGATAAGTATCCTGAGCAGGCTTTCCTCAATGTCGGAACAATCGACGAGGCAATAGAGAAAGGAAAGCGGTTGCTTGCTGAGGTTAACGGTTGATAACTATTGCGGTTGCATCTGTTTAATGCGAATATTATTCTAATTACAAAAGCTCATCATGATATTAAAAATCATATCATCGGAAGATATTGTTTTTGAGGGAGAGGTCGTGCTTGTCACACTTCCCGGTTCAAACGGCAGTTTTACTGTTTTGAACAATCACGCTTCACTGGTCTCCACCCTGGAAAACGGACAGATCTTCTATAAGACATCCGATGTCGATGAAGGCGTTTCGGTCTCTGTTGGCGGCGGACTGGTTGATGTTGATGATAATGTTGTATCGGTGTGCTTATATTGATTGAATGGAGATGAAGAAAATCGCTGTTATAGTAACGTTTATTTTCGTGTCGCTGTTTATTCCGCTTATTTCAGTTGCGGCTACCACGGCTGACGGGACGGAAATTGAATTCACTCCGAAGGAAATCATTTTCGAACACCTGGGCGACGGATATGGATGGGAGGTCCCGTTCGACCACCACCATAGAATACCCTTGCCGGTTATATTGTTCGGAGAAGACGGCTTTCATTGTTTCATGTCATCTAAAGTGACAGATGGTGAGCCATATCGCGACGGTGATGCTACTTTTATTATCCCGAAAGACGGTCAGTATAAAGGAAAAGTTGTGCAGCTGATGGCTGATGGCTCCCAATATCGTCCGTGGGATATTTCGATAACCAAAAATGTATGTGAGTTGTTCATTGCATGTCTTTTGGTGATGTGGAGCGTTTTTGCCGTCGGTCGATGGCATCGTCGGGAGATGTATAAGGCGCCAAGAAAGATCCGTGGGATTATTGAGACCCTGATTGTTTTTGTATATGATGGCGTCATACGTCCGACCTTGGGAGATCGTTCGAAAAAATTCGGCCCGTTCCTTCTTACGGTTTTTTTCTTCATTCTGTATCTGAACTTGCTCGGTCTGATGGTCGTGTTCCCTGGAGGCGCTAATCTTACCGGTAATATTGCAGTCACACTTGTTCTTTCCATTTTTACTTTCCTTGTGACAAATATTTTTGGAACGAAACATTACTGGAAAGAAATTTTTTGGCCTGATGTTCCCCTTTGGCTTAAGTTCCCGATTCCCATCATGCCGATAATAGAGCTTTTTGGCGTGTTTACAAAGCCGGCGGCTCTGACTATCCGTCTTTTCGCGAACATGATGGGCGGACACATGATTGTCATTGTGCTGACTCTGTTCATTTTTATCTTCGCTGCTTTCGGGCCGGCAGTGACTGGAGTGACTACTGTGTTTTCTGTCTTATTCTCTCTTTTCATGTTGCTGATCGATGTGCTGGTGAGCTTTATCCAGGCATACGTTTTCACGATGTTGTCGACGATGTTCATTTCATTCGGAACCGAAAGGGGACATGATTCAGATCATCAGTCTGCTCATGAAACAAGTAAACAAATAGCGTGATATTAATCGAATTTTTATAATAACAAACATACTAACTTCTAAAACTTAAAATTATGTTAGCAGCAATTTTAGCCGCAGTTGAAGCTCTTCTCGGTGTTGGATCATGTAATGGCGCTGGAAACTCAGCAATA
>JAIDXA010000114.1 GCA_029058705.1 Paramuribaculum sp.
GCCCGCTATGCTCCCTCTTCCACTCGTAAAAACACTTCATAAAATCCTCTCAATAAATTCCACAACTAAATTTAAACAATTTCTAAGAGATCCGAATAATGGTCGCGGATTGTCTGAATCACCGGATTCGGACAATCCGCGGCAGTTTTTTCAACCGCCGGAAAATAAAGAGCCCCTTCCGGATGGCGGAAAGGGGCTGAGAAGGTTATCGAAAATTGTAATTTGGCTTTTTAATAACGCCAGCAAAATGCCTTCTCTTGAAATTATAACAGCTGTGGACGGAAAGGGTTCGGTTGGTTATGGCGTTTTTTTCGCGGATGTTTTTTGCCGCGCGGATGTTGCCCGGGGGGTTGCGCGTGTGGAGAAAAAGGCGTAAATTTGCGATTGCCATGCCGCTTGCCAACGCCGGTGACAGCAAAGTCAGGCGTTTGCATTCCGGCAGTTATCGTAATGTGTTGTATAATAACTCATAGAAACAGATTATAAAAATGGGAACTCCAAACATTCCTCCTTTGAAATTTCGCCCGATCCTGAAAAGCGTGATCTGGGGCGGTGAGAAGATTGCTCCGTTCAAGGGCATTGAAACAGAACAGAAAAACATCGGTGAGAGCTGGGAAGTTTCCGGCGTGCCGTCGAATCCCTCGGTGATCGACAATGGTCCGGATGCAGGCAAGACACTACCCGAGGTTCTGGAGATTTATAAATCAGCTCTTGTCGGCGAACACAATTACCGCCGTTTCGGCAATACATTCCCTCTTCTGATCAAGATCATCGACGCAGCCGGCGACCTTTCCCTCCAGGTCCATCCCGATGACGAACTTGCCAAAGTGCGCCACAACTCACTCGGCAAGACGGAAATGTGGTATATCGTAGATACGGAGCCGGATGCGATCATCTGTGCCGGTCTGGAAAAGGAAGTGACACCGGCCGATTATGTCGAGAAGGTCAATGACAACACTCTTATGGATGTCGTTGCCCACCACAAATCCCACCCCGGCGATGTTTTCTTTCTTCCGGCGGGAAGAATCCACAGCATCGGTGCCGGTAACCTTCTTGTAGAAGTTCAGGAAACATCGGATGTTACATACCGCATCTATGATTTCGGACGTCTTGACGCCAAGACGGGCAAACCTCGCGAACTTCATGTGGAGGAAGCCAAGGATGCGATCGACTATACTGTCTATCCTTCCTATGTTTCGGAGGCGGGTCCTGAGATCGATGGCGTTTCAAGTCTTGTCAAATGTGATCATTTCGATGTGTGCCGCGTAAGTGTCAACGGTAAGAAAACGATTAATGCCGATTATGATTCATTTGCCACCTATACATGCATTGACGGCGAACTCACCGTTACCGACGACCGCGGCAACAGCGTTTCGATACGTAAGGGCGAAAGCGTTTTGATTCCGGCCGTCGCATCTTCGGTCGTTCTCGAAGGCCAAGGGGAATTCATTCAGGCTATCTGCTGACATAGCGCAGTGCTGTCAACGTAATAATTGCGGATCTTGCTTCCGGTTAACCGGCGCATATCCGCAATTAAGACCCCATTCCCCAGCGTTAACTAATATTGGGGAACGGGGTCTTTGTTTTATGGAGCAGTGCTGATTGTCGGGGCGTTATTTTTATAAGTGGCAACGATTTTGTAAATTTGCGGTCATGAAATTCGAACTACAGGCAACTGCGGCGGGCACAGACGCGCGCGCCGGCGAAATAACAACGGATCACGGCCGGATAGAGACCCCCATATTCATGCCGGTCGGAACGTTAGGGTCCGTCAAGGGTGTTCATCAGCGCGAGTTGCGCGATGACATAAAGGCACAGATCATACTGGGCAATACATACCATCTTTATCTGCGTCCAGGAATCGAGATTCTCCGTCAGGCCGGCGGCCTGCACAAATTCAATGGCTGGGATCGTCCGATTCTGACTGACAGCGGTGGCTTTCAGGTTTTTTCGCTCTCGGACCGCCGCAAACTTACAGAAGAGGGGGCTCATTTCCGGTCTCATATAGACGGGTCAAAGCATTTGTTTACGCCAGAGAATGTCGTCGATATCGAGCGCGTTATCGGTGCGGACATAATGATGGCTCTTGACGAATGTCCTCCCGGAACAGCCGACTACAACTATGCCAAACGTTCGCTCGGACTGACGCTGCGGTGGCTTTCGCGCGGATGGAAGCGCTATCGGGAAACGGAGGGGCTCTATGGATATTCACAGGCTTATTTCCCGATTGTCCAGGGTGTTGTCTATCCTGATCTGCGTCGGGAAGCGGCTAAGTTTGTGGCAGATCTCGGGGCTGACGGCAATGCGATCGGCGGTCTTGCGGTCGGCGAACCTACCGAAAAGATGTATGAGATGATCGAGGTTGTGAATGAGATTCTCCCGGCAGACCGCCCGCGTTATCTGATGGGAGTCGGGACTCCGGCAAATATACTCGAAGCGATTGACCGAGGCGTCGACATGATGGATTGTGTTATGCCTACTCGCAACGGGCGCAACGGAATGCTCTTCACGGCCAACGGAATCATGAATATGCGCAATAAGAAATGGGCCGACGATTTCACGGAACTTGATCCGTCGGGAACCTCCTATGTCGACCATGCCTATTCGCGGGCTTATGTGCGCCATCTGTTTGTCGCGCAGGAACTGCTTGCCATGCAGATTGCGTCGATCCACAACCTGGCCTTCTACCTGTGGCTTGTCGGCGAAGCGCGCCGCCATATAATTGCCGGCGATTTCGCCCAGTGGAAACCTCAGATGATAGAGCGCGTCACCCGTCGTCTGTGATCATCGAACAAATGGATTCTCACCGGAAATGAAAATCATAAAGAAGCTGGACGGCTACATAATCAGGAAATTTCTCGGAACGTATGTGTTCGCCATTATTCTGATTCTGGCGATTACGATTATGTTTGATATCAACGAGAAGCTCGATTCGTTTCTGAAAGCGCCGCTCAAGGCGACGGTGTTTGACTATTTCCTCAACTTTCTTCCATATTTCGCGAATCAGTTCAGCCCGCTGTTTACCTTTATCGCCGTGATTTTCTTCACGTCGAAACTTGCCGACAATTCCGAGATTATCGCGATGCTGTCGTCGGGAATGAGTTTTCCGCGTCTGCTCCGTCCCTATATGCTGAGCGCGACTGTCATAGCGGCCGCCACTTATCTTCTGAGCGCCTACATCATACCTCCGGCCAATGTGAAGCGAATTGACTATACGAACACTTATGTCAAGAACAAGAGTGTGGAATATGGGACCAATATCCAGCTACAGGTGGCGAAGGGCGAGATCGCTTTCATGTCGCGCTATGACAACAATACCCGGACGGGCTATAAGTTTTCACTCGAATCGTTTAAGGACAAAAAGCTTGTTTCGCGTCTGACGGCTCAGTCGATCCGCTATGATTCGCTGCACAAGTGGCAGGTCAGAGACTATATGATCCGTGATTTCAAGGGGCCGCGTGAGGAGATCAGACGCGGAACCAAGCTCGATACGGTTATTCCGATCGAGCCCCGCGATTTTCTGATTGCAAAAAATGACCATGAGAAGATGACGACTCCAGATCTGGCGCAATACATACAGCGTCAGAAGGAGAGGGGAGTGGCAAACATAAAGGGATTTGAAATAGAATACCACCGTCGGTTCGCGATGACAGCCGCAGCATTTATTCTGACACTTATAGGCATGGCTCTTTCAGCCCGTAAGGTCAAGGGAGGCATGGGAGTGAATATCGGTATCGGTATTGTTTTAAGTTTCAGTTATATCCTGTTTATGAC
>JAIDXA010000115.1 GCA_029058705.1 Paramuribaculum sp.
CTTCTGGCAACGTGCCGAAGAGCGCAACCGCGCCACCGCACAGCTTTATGAAAGCCTCGGTCTGGCCTCATATGAAGCGATGGAAGCATTTGTTCAATACCATCCGATCTAACCCAAAACGATCAGATACAGAAATAACGGGGTGACAATTTTTGGAAAATTGACACCCCGTTTTTCCATTCTCACTCTTTTACAGAATGAGATTCATATCTAACGCCGAAAACGGTTCTCACAATTTTTTTGTCATTTCGAATTGTGAAAGACCTGCTCCGAATCCGACGGCGGTCAGAAACAGAGGCAATGTTTTATTAGTGGCATCAATGTTCAGAACCTTGGCCGTCGGTGAGACAGTGCGCGACAATGCAGCCCGGAGCAATTCGGTCGCTATGCCATGACGACGCAGGCGCGGAGTCACCGCCAATCTCGCAACATCGCCGGTCATAGGATCATAGACACAACAACCGACCATCTTTCGTCCGACATACGCTCCCCAGAAATCAAGGCCTCCGCTGCCTCGCATAAGTGATTCGAGACTATTTTGCCACGATGGAAGGAAATCACAGAATTCTTCCGAAGCGTATACCTCATCAGACAAAATGCCACGAACCTCAAATTCTAGATCGGGCGTCTTATCGACTGCCCTCAGTCCGCTGACTGGCATACGAAAGCAATCAAAATCGGCTGTTTTGCAAAATCCGGCATTGCGGTATAATTCTATCGCCGGATCATTATCTTTAAGAACCTCCAGAACGTATTGCTCAAATCCAAGTTCGCGCAACCGGACAACCGCCTGATCGAATAGGTTTCGGGCAAGATGCCTGCCGCGATAAGCGGGATGTGTCCCAGTGGCGCAATCGTAGGCCGTCAGCCGACCACCATATATCCCGCGCCCCGTGAGTGTGAAAGCGACAAGCTTCCCATCGTCGAAAGCTCCGAAAGAGACCTCCGGGTCATAACCGCGACGCACAAACATCGCTTCGAGCTCCTTGCGGTCGAAACCGACCGCATACTCACGGAAAGCCTCCTCAAACCCATCGAGAACAACATCGATATCCACCCCCGTCAAATTACTTATCTCCATACGTTGAATATACGAAATCCATACAATTAAAAAAACAGCCCGCCAACACAATGCCGACGGGCTGAACAAAAAGACATTCTGTAAGTCCTTATTTAGCATTCGATTCGGGTTCGGGCGCAATAAGTTTGTAACCCTTTCCATGAATGTTGATGATTTCGATCGACGGATCGTCTTTCAAATGCTTACGGAGTTTTGTTATATAGACATCCATGCTTCGCGCGTTGAAATAATTGTCGTCGATCCAGATGGTCTTCAATGCGAAATTGCGTTCGAGAATCTCGTTAACGTGAGCGCAAAGAAGGCTGAGAAGTTCAGATTCCTTGGTTGTCAGCTTTGTCACTTTATCATCGACCATCAACACCTGTTTCTGGGTGTCGAATGTGAATTTGCCGATTCGGTACATTGTGATTTCCTTGCCTTTTTTGCCTTTGACCCGCCGGAGTATGGCTTCGATACGGAACACGAGTTCCTCCATCGAGAACGGCTTGGTGATATAGTCATCAGCGCCGATCTTGAATCCTTCGAGTATATCCTCCTTGATCGACTTTGCCGTAAGGAAGATAATAGGAACTTCCGAATTAACAGTGCGAATTTCCTGAGCCAGAGCGAAACCATCCTTTTTAGGCATCATGACATCAAGAACACACAGGTCATATTTCCCTTTGAGAAAAGCTTTATATCCACTCTCGCCGTCGGCAAAGAGGTCGGCATTATATCCCTTTGCCTGAAGATATTCGCGAAGCAACATTCCGAGATTCTCGTCGTCTTCACATAGTAGAATTCGCAAACGGTCTTCCATAATTTTTCATTTTTAGTTAATGGTATTATAAGAATAAATTTTGTTCCTTTCTTAAGCTCGCTCTCGGCGCTTATCTCTCCTCCG
>JAIDXA010000116.1 GCA_029058705.1 Paramuribaculum sp.
CAATTTCTGGTATGGACCGATACTTGGAGCCCCAGGCAAAGGGGGCCACCGCGAACGGCGAAAAACCGAACTCGACTCACTCAAAGCAATGGGTATAGACAACCTCCGCATACTTGCCGGAGGGGAAGGAGACCGGAGCCGGGAATGCCATATCGAGCCCTCGCTGCAGACGTCGCCCGGAGTCTATGACCAGGATCTTCTCGAGGGGCTTGACTATCTTCTTGCCGAGCTCGAGCGACGCGATATGAGAGCTGTCATCTATCTGACCAATTCATGGGAATGGAGCGGCGGATTCGGGACCTATCTGGAATGGACCGGCCACGGTGAATCACCTCTGCCTTCGATTGACGGCTACACGGCTTACGTCGGATATGTCAGCGAATTCATGCGCGATGAAAACGCCAAGGGGATGTTTGCCGACCATGTGCGCGCAATAGTTGGCCGCACCAACTCGCTGACGGGCAAACCATATAGCGAATCGCCGGCGATAATGTCGTGGCAGATATGCAACGAACCGCGCTGTTTCGACAAAAACAACAAGGATTTGTTTTTCGAATGGCTGACATCGACAGGACGGCTCATCAAATCGATTGATCCGAACCATCTTGTCTCGACAGGAAGCGAGGGGATGTATGGATGCGAGGTCGACATTAGCCTGTGGGCACGTATCCATAACGACGATGCAATAGATTATGCCAACATCCATATATGGCCTTATAACTGGCGATGGGTAGACGCCGACAATCTGACAGGCGGTCTGGAAAATGCTTTTGCCAAAACTGCGGAATATGTTGACGCTCACCGAAAACTTACCGACAAGCCGCTTGTGCTTGAAGAATTCGGTTATCCGCGCGATTCAATGGGGCTGACACCCGGCTCCGCGGTAAGCGCCCGCGATGCATATTACCGCTTTGTGGCGTCGCTTCTGACAGAAGGCAAACAACTCAACGGGATCAATTTCTGGGCGTGGGGAGGATATGCTGATCCGCTAAACGAGACATGGCAACCCGGCGATGACTTCACCGGGGATCCGGCTCAAGAGCCACAGGGACTCTATTCGGTGTTTGCCGCCGACTCAACGACAACAGAGATCATCCGTGCCACAACCTCAGCCATTAAGCAGAAGGCAGCGGAACGTCGGGATCATTGATAGAGATATCGTTTGATGGAGCGCTTGGGTGTTTTTTCAAACTCATTTGCACGGAGCTGGATTTCATCGATCCGTTCGTAGGGTGCGGTCAGTCTGTTAAGCTGCTCGCGGACTTTCTCCATCACCTGCGGCATCATGTCGGGAGTCAGACGCGACTGATCCATCGCCTCGAAGTCGGGATATACGAGTGCAACAAGCCTGTTGCCTCTCTGAACGACAAGACTCTCCGAAACATAAGGGAGGTTGTTGAGTTTGGCTTCAATCTCCTCAGGATAAATATTCTGACCGCTTGCCGAAAGGAGCATAGTCTTGTAACGGCCTTTGATGAATATTGTTCCGGCGTGGGAAATGGTCCCCATGTCTCCGGTGTGAAGCCATCCATCCTTGTCGATGACATCGGCGGTCGCCTTGGGATTTTTATAATAACCCTTCATGACATTCTCGCCCTTGACACATATCTCGCCAGGGATATAAGCTTCGTTGTCTGAGGTCACTTTGGAATACATGAACCCCGGGAGGGTCCGACCTGATGATCCGGGGATAAAGTCGCGCCAAGGGGTGAAACTGATCAATGGGCCGCATTCTGTCATACCGTAACCGACGGATATCGGGAATTTTATTTTGACAAGGAAATCCTCGACCTCTTTATTCAGAGCGGCACCGCCAACTATTATCTGTTCGAATTCACCACCGAACGCCTCGCTGAGCTTCCGGCGTATTTTGGAGTAGACGATGTTGCGCAGCCCGGGGACGGCCATCATCCGCCTGACAGATGGTTTAGAGATTATAGGCAGCAGCTGTTTTTTATAAATCTTCTCAAGCACCAGAGGCACGGAAAGGATGAGCGTCGGCCTGACTTCCTGCATTGCCTTGATGAGCAGTCGGGGAGTCGGCATTTTGCCAAACACCGTCACGTGGGAACCGGCGGCCAGCGGAGCGAGCATGTCGAATGCGCACCCATAGGCATGAGCCAACGGCAGGAAGCCGAGAGATCTGGATCCGGGGTAATGCAGTTTAGAACGCAGGCCATAGACAACATTCCCGCAAAGGTTGTTTAGCGTAAGCATCACTCCCTTTGAGAAACCGGTTGTTCCGGAAGTGTAGTTTATCTCGGCCACGGCATCTTTCGGGAAATGTCCATAAACAACATCTTCTTTCGAAAATCCCCTCGGATAGCGCCGGTTAAACGCTTTATGAAGACCGGCCATTATTTTTTCAGGTTTGTTTTTCCCTGACATGTGGTGGCCGAGCAACTGCTGAGATTCGAGCGACATTGCGATGCGGATTGCGGAGAGCCTGTCGAAGTCAAGGTTTTCCCACTGGCTTTCCCCGACGAAAAGCATAACCGAATCGCTATGGTTTATTATATGCTGGGCATCGGTCGGGTTGAATTCAGGGAGAATCGGAACGACAACGGCTCCATAGGTTATGACAGACATGAACGAAACCACCCATGAGGCGGAATTCTTTCCGAGGAGGGCGATCTTGTCGCCAGGCCTGACGCCACACATCTCGAAGAAAATGTGGGTTCGCGCGATACGTCGCGCCAGATCGGCATAGGTCAGATTTTCACCGGTCACATAATCAGTCAGAGCCGGTCGATCCCAGTTCTCGCGGAAGCAACCGGCATATATTTGAATGAGGTCTTCAGTCAGCATAATATCAATCTAATCGGTTATCCAAGGGTTAAACACCCGTGTCTTAGAGTATGTTTACTTTTACCACGAATTAAAAAATAAATTGACTATTTGAAAATCTTCAGGTCATCATAAAGAGTCTTTCCGGTTCTTTCAGCCAAGTTTCGTCAGTCGCAATGTTGCAATTGCTCCTTTCTCAACTCGCTGAAATCCCTCAGAAATCCATCTTTATGCTAACCTGAGTTAAAAGTAAACATACTCTGAAATATGGTTCGGGAGAGAAAGCGAACGGCTTAAATTTCTTAGAAGAGCAAATATAGTGATTATTTTAGGAACATTGACTAACTTTGCAGAACTTTTTCAGACAATATCACATGACAGATCCAAAGATATTCCAGAGCTACAAAGCCTTATACCACACCTTCGGGTGCAAACTCAACTTTGCGGAGACGGCCACACTGGCCAACCGACTGAGGGAATGCGGCATTGAACGGACGACAGGCGAAGAAGAGCCGGATATCATCGTCATCAATTCCTGTTCGGTCACCGAACTTGCCGACAAGAAATGCCGTCAGACAATCAGGTCGCTCTCGCGCCGCCATCCGAAAGCGGGTATAGCCGTTACGGGATGTTACGCCCAGCTGAAGCCGCAGGAAGTCAAGGCTCTTCCAGGAGTTGTCATCGTTGCCGGCGCCGATCAGAAAGACCGGTTGCCGGATCTTATCGCCCAGTGGCTTGAGCGGGGCGAGGAGAAGACGGAAGTCACGGCCATGAAAGATATCAGCCGGTTCATACCGTCGTGTTCGCGCGGCGACCGCACACGATATTTTCTGAAAGTGCAGGACGGATGCAACTATTTCTGTTCATACTGCACCATACCGATGGCTCGTGGACGCAGCCGCAGCGGAGAG